>CAJOQS010000196.1 GCA_905236925.1 uncultured Lachnospiraceae bacterium
CCTGTATCCGCTCTTGACGTTTCGATCCAGGCGCAGGTCATCAACCTTTTGAATGACCTCAGAAAAGAATACGGCATCACGATCATGTTCATTGCTCATGACCTCTCCGTAGTTAAGTATTTCTCCGACCGTATCGGCGTTATGTACTACGGCAAGATGGTTGAGCTGGCTACATCGGACGAGCTTTTCGCACATCCTCTGCATCCTTACACTAGGTCGCTGCTTTCCGCCATCCCGCTTCCCGATCCGGATTCGGAGAAGAACAGAAAGCGTATCGTATACAACAAGCTGAAGGATCATGATTACAGCGTACAGGGTCCCACCATGCGCGAGATCGTTCCCGGACATTTTGTATACTGCAACGACGAAGAGGCGGAAAGATACAGAAAAGAGTGCGAGAACTAAAAGGTTATAACATATGAGTCAAAGTACAAAAAGTAACCTGATAAAATACGGGACCTCCTTCCTTGCGGGAGGAGGTCTTTTTTATCTTTATCTGAGTCTCAGGGAATTCCCCGTTGAGGAGGCTGCCGAGAACTACCGCATGCTTTCCGACGCCGCGACGGTTCCGGGACTCCTGTTCATAATGTTCGGGCTGCTGATCTGGATATCAACGCGCGGAGTGCTGGACGGCGTTTCCTTTATGCTTTCGAGGCTCTTCCGCGGACTGGTTCCCGGAGGACGCATGCAGGCGGATGAGAAATACGCCGACTACATCGAAAAGCGTCATGAGAAGGCGAAAAAGATCAGCGGATACGGTTTCCTGTTTATCACGGGACTGGTATTTATCGCCGTGGCGGTGGTATTTACCATACTTTTCTATACGGCGGGATGATCAGATCTCCCTTACGTTACGGTTGAACAGCATCATCAGGGCGGTCACTGTAAAGCCGAGCGAGCAGGCTGCAAGCAGGAAGCTGCTTCCGAGGCTCTGAAGGATTATTCCGGCAAGCACCGAAGCGATCGGAACAAGGCCCTGGGAACCTACGCTCAATATGCTCGACACCTTGCTGAGCTTGTCCTTATCGACTACGCGCATCATCACGGTGCTGATAGGTATATTGATTCCGACGAGCATGAAGCCCATCAGAAGGCATCCGATGCTGAGCATGATAAGGAATGCATTGATCGAAACACCATTTGCAACGAAAACTATATAACCGAGTGTCATGGCAATGAACGAAGCTGCAAGGACACAAAGCTTTACTGCGGTCGAACGGCCGCATTTTTCTTTGGGCTTTCCCGCGCTCAAAATCACGGAGCCTGCCAGCGAGCTTGCACCTATGAGCATGCTGAATACGGAGGTCCAGAGCTCGGGAGTGAGCATATTGTCAAAAAGATAGGAGGACGCGCCCGCAACATCTGTCTTGATAAAGTAGGGCAGGAAGTTGCTTCCTATCGGGGAGATGAAGAAGTTCACGAACAATATCGCGCCCATCAGCGCCATGATCGCCTTCTGCGTCTTTATATAGTCCAGCCCCTCCTTCATATCCGACAAAGCGAGCCTGACGGTCATCTTCTCGGGAGAAGGAACGTGATCGTAACGGATGAACATTTCCGAAACACCCGATAAAATGAAGCAGACACCGACTATCACAAAGAGCACGGTAACAGGCAGAGCCGAATACATGATGCCGGCAAGGATCACGCCGAATATGCTGAGTACCGAGCTTTTGACTGAAAAATATGCATTGCCCTGCTGAAGGCTGTCCTCACTGACAATGGAGGGCAGGAGGGAAGCCGCAGCGGGATTAAAGATACCGCTGACAGCGTTTCCGACGAATCCGATAAAGAACAGGATCACCAGATGGGCATTGGACGAGGGTATGAGCACCATCATGAGCGTTGCCGCAAGTATCAGCGCGCCCTTTATGTAGTCGCAGACAAACATGATGCCCGCCTTGTTGAAGCGGTCCCCCATGACGCCTCCGACGGGCGTCATCAGAAGCAGCATCAGTCCGCAGACAGCCAGGTAGAGTCCCTGAAGGAACGCGTTGTTTCCCGTAATCTCCAGAATGTAAAAACTGACGGCGAAGCTATAGAGTCCTGCGCCCAGTTCGGACACCAGGGCTCCGAAAAAAACAAGTCTGAAATTTCTGATCGTAAATACATTTTTACTCCTTTCGTTCACCTTTACTTAACTCCTTCCACATTTCACATAATTCATTATTGTCCATAAGGCGGATCACCTCGCTGAGACTGTCGACGGCAGTGGCACCCACATCATCGATAATAGTCGGGTTCTGATCGAATTCCACGAACCGGATACTTCCGACTGAATAATTCGGCGAGGTGTCAAAACTCGACGCTATCCCGTATGCCGTTTTCAGGTTGACGGCGGCTTCATCGGGGCTTCCGGTCCTGATCTGTATGCCCGCAAGCATAGCATATCCGGTTGCGAGCATTTTGTCGGTATAATCCGCATCGTCCCCTGCCTTCAGGCCCGAAAGAAGATCCATTCCCCATACAAGGATGTCATGAGCGGCCCTGTAGTCCTTTTTTGCACAGAATGCAAAACCGAGGCCGTATACCGTGCTGATAAGATGGAGAATGTTCCTGAGCATTGCTTCGTTAAGAAAAGTCATTGCCTCGTCGGGACGTTTCAATTGATTGACCAGAACCGTTCCGATAGTGTCGCAGAATAAGCCGTCAATATTGTTCTTCTTAAGAATTTCTATGCCCTTTTCGTATTCTTCAAGCTGCATATATGCATCGGCCATCCTTGCACACAGCCACAGCTCCTCGGCCTGAGGATTGCTGCTCTGCGATATCAGAAGTCTGGACTGCTCGAGCAGCTCGAGTGCCCGCCGGCTCTCTTTTTTGTCGGGACTTCCGGTACCGAAGGTGTAGTAGACCATTGCACAGCTGCTGATGACTTTATATGAGTTCGGGTATTTCTTCAGGGCTTTTTCAGCCTCAGCGAGTGCTTCGCGATCCCTTGTCCGGCAGTATTCGTTCATTCTTGCCAGAATTGCGTCCTGTCCGTTGTCTTTTATCTTATAGCCTATGAGGACGTCCACCGATGTGTCGAAAAAATCCGCTATCTCAACGATCATTCCGAGCTCGGGAACAGAAAGACCGGATTCCCATTTATAAACGGCGCCGACCGTGACACCGAACACCTCGGCAAGCTGCTCCTGCGTGAGGTTTCTTTCCTTGCGCATTTTCCTGATGTTTTCCGCCAGCTCATTCTTCATGGTGATATGCTCCTTGTGCTGTTCTGCATCTAATATAACCCATGGGCGGGGCAATGTGAATATACTGCTATTATATTTTGTATATATTTTTTTATACTGACAGTATGGGTTTGGGGTTTTATTAATTTTGGATTAATGGCATATTAAACCTGCTTAAAACGCATACGCAAAGGCTTTACATTTTGCAATCTTATTAGTACAATAGGGTAAGAAAAAAGGGAAATGATCATGATGCATCGGATTTTGCATCTGAAGAGGAAGAGTAATGAGCAGGAAAAAAAATACAAAATGGGTTTGGCTGGCTATTATTCTGTTCCTGATGTTTACCGGCGAGATGCCGCTTCTGGGTGTTACCCTCGGCGGGATCGCTGTAATGGGAGCAGGTATTTTTCTGTTGGCCAGGATTCTTTCGAAGGCCGGCGGGAATAACCGGACCAATCAATATAATCAGTATAACCAATACGGTCAGTACAACCAGAACGCAGCCGGAGGGCAGCGTGGCCAGAACGGACAACCCGGACAGCCCGGACAGTTTAACGGCAACGCGGCATACAGGCAGGGACCTGTCGATACCACTGCGGGAACCG
>CAJOQS010000197.1 GCA_905236925.1 uncultured Lachnospiraceae bacterium
AACGGTAGACGGCGGAGCCACAAAGGAGAACTGGTGGAAAGATCCGAAGGTCATCAGGATCGCCTGCAGGCCCAGGCTTATCTTCCTCAAGGCCTGCGAGAACGTTGTTTTCCAGGGTCTGACCCTTACGAACAGTCCTGCGTGGACGGTTCATCCGTTCTTCTCGAAGAATCTGGGCTTTTATAACCTGTTCATCAATAATCCGTGGGATTCGCCCAATACCGACGGAATCGATCCGGAATCATGCAGGGATGTCGAGATCGCCGGTGTTCATTTCTCACTCGGAGATGACTGCATCGCGGTCAAATCCGGCAAGATCGATATGGGAAGGATCTACAAGACTCCTTCCGAGAATATACATATCTACGGCTGCCTGATGGAGGACGGCCACGGAGCGGTAACCGTCGGCAGCGAAGCGGCTGCGGGTGTCCGCAGGCTTGTTGTCGAGAGATGCTTTTTCTCAAGGACGGATCGCGGACTCAGAGTCAAGACGCGCCGCGGAAGAGGAAAAGACAGCGTACTTGATGATATAATCTTCAGGGACATCGAAATGGATGGCGTTATCACTCCGTTTGTGGTAAACTCATTTTATTTCTGTGATCCCGACGGAAAAACGGATTATGTGCAGGACAGAAATGCACTGCCCGTCGATGAAAGGACGCCTTTTATCAACAGGCTCGTATTTGAAAGGATCAGGGCGGTAAACTCGCACTTTGCCGCCGGTTGGATAGAAGGACTGCCCGAGCAGCCCATCAAGGAGATCGTTCTGAGGGATATCGATGTGAGCTTCGCGGCTGACGCCAAATGCGGAAAGCCCGCAATGGCCCTCAATGTTCCGGAATGCTGCAGGGAAGGCTTTATAGTTAAGAACTGTGTGAACCTCGTAAAAGAGAATGTTGTCATTCGATGAAAGGAAATGCACCATGTCGGATTATTCTGTAGGCATAAGACTGCATGATGTCAGGGAAGGTACAATAGAGGAGCGCGTGCGCACGGCCCATGAACAGGGCTTTAAATGCGCGCATATCGCTCTCTCAAAGCTTATCAGCACCTATACCACCGATGACGGAGCACTGACTCCCGGATTCGCGATGTATCTTAAAAAGCTGTTTGCGGCAAGTGACCTCGACATTGCGGTCCTCGGCTGCTATCTGAATCTCGCGACGCCCGATGCGGCGGCTCTCAAAAAGAATATCGAGCGCTACAGGGCACATCTGAGATTTGCCTCTCTGCTGGGCTGCGGAGTTGTGGGAACCGAGACGGGAGCGCCCAATGTCGATTATCATTATGAGGAAGCCTGCCACAGCGAGGAGGCGCTCAGGATCTTTATCGAGAATCTGAGACCTGTTGTCGAATACGCGGAAAAAAGCGGCGTAATACTCGCGATCGAGCCGGTTGTAAGGCATATCGTATACAACCCCGAAAGAGCAAGAAAGGTCCTCGACGAGATCGATTCGCCGAACCTTCAGATCATACTCGATCCGGTAAATCTTCTTGATACATGGAATTACACCGATTACAAAGCGATAATACGCAACGCGATCGATGTCCTTGGGAAGGATGTAGCGATAGTTCATGTCAAGGATTTTGACATCATAGACGGAAAGCTTGTTTCCATGGCCGCGGGGACCGGTATCATGGATTATTCCGATATAATCGGGTTTATCAGGGCTCAGAAGCCTTACATACAGTGCACGCTTGAGGATACGAAACCGGGCAATGCCGTGGCTGCCAGAGAGTTCTTCGAGAACGGGGCTGTGAGGTAGGGGCTTTGCCGCGTAATACGAGCCGGAATGGAGAATGGGATGAGAGCAATAACGGACAGGGTTACCCAATATCTGGATTATCTTATAAAAAACAGTACTCCCGATGAGCCTCTCTGGAATATCGAGAAGATCAGAAAGGGCAAGAAGTCAGGCTGGAATTATATTGACGGCTGTATGATCAAGGCTGTCCTCGAACTGCACGATATAACAGGAAATAAGGAATATCTTGAGTTCGCGGACGCGTTCATCGACCATAAGGTCCGTGAGGACGGAAGCATAGAGGGCTACTCGGTCGATGAACTCAACCTCGATAACATAAACGCGGGCAAGACGCTGTTCGATCTATGGGAGAAAACAGGACGGGACAAATACCGCAGAGCCATCGACGTGGTTTACAGCCAGATAGGGAAGATGCCGAGAACCGCGGAGGGTTCCTTCTGGCATAAGAATATCTATCCCGATCAGGTATGGCTTGACGGTCTTTATATGAGCCAGCCCTTCTATATGGAGTACGAGACAAGGTTTAACGGCTGTGCCGGATATGATGATATATTCAGGCAGTTTGAACTCACAGAAAAGAATATGAAGGACGGGCGGACCGGGCTTTATTATCATGCCTATGACAGCTCCCGCAGGGCCTTCTGGTGCGACAGGGTGACCGGACTTTCAAACAATTTCTGGCTGAGGGCGCTGGGATGGTTTTCCATGGCGATGCTGGATACTTTGATGGTAACTGATCCCTCGTATAAGAACGGCGAGCCCTGTGAGCGGCTTAAAAAACAGTTTACGGATCTGATGGAGGCAATGCTGAGGTATCAGGATCCTTCGGGTATGTGGCATCAGGTTGTTAACCTCGGAGGTATTCCGGAGAATTATCTTGAAACCAGCGGAAGCGCGATCATGGCGTATACGTTCCTGAAGGGCGCGAGAGCCGGTCTTCTGCCCGAAAGCTTTGCGGAATACGGCCGGAAGGCCTATGAGGGCATCTGCGATAAATATCTGACCGCCGATGAAAAAGGCATACACCTCGGAGGTATATGCCTTGTAGCAGGATTGGGAGGGAAGACAAACCGTCCCGGAACCTTTGATTATTATATGTCCGAACCGGTTGTCTGGGATGACGCGAAGGGAGTCGGACCTTTCCTGATGGCTCACGGAGAGATGATCAGAGCCTTCAGCACCGATTCGAATTCTTCCAGCGCGTTATAGCCTTCTTCTGTGATTGAGTATCTGCCGCGTCCTGTTTTGTGAAACCATTTGTAGGGGTTTCCGCGCAGGATTGCGGCAGTTTTTTCGATTCCCGATTGCAGACGGATATCGTGTGTCGCTGCTTCGCCTCCGAGAGAGCACAGTGCGTCGAGCACCAGAAGCGCGTCCTCCCGGTAGCCGGTGATGAGCTTGGCGCCGGTCACGCCGCCTGTATTGTTCTTGACCTTCCTGTGGGCGAACTCGGCCTTTACAGCTTCCTTTTTCTTTTTGCTGCGGGACCTGAATTCG
>CAJOQS010000198.1 GCA_905236925.1 uncultured Lachnospiraceae bacterium
GGTGGCTATCCCCACAGGTATCATTTCCGCAGGCTTCGTTGAAAGCTATACAAGGCTTAACAGGATAGCCTTTGTGGAAGAGGAGAGGCCTCTGAGGTTCCTAGCCTGCAGTCTTGATAAAGGGCACCCATGGGAGGATAAGAAGCTCTCTGAAGTGGTAATGCCTCCGCAGATAATAGTCGCCGCGATAGTTCGTGACGATGAGGAGATAGCGCCGAGCGGAAGCACCGTTCTGAAAGCCGGAGACAAGCTTGTTCTCGGAGCTAAAAAGTTCTACGAGGAAGATAAGCTGAAGCTTACAGACATGAAGATAAAGGAGCGCCATGAATGGGTCGGCATGCCGATCAAGAAGATAGGCATCTCAAGGCAGTCGCTGATACTGCTGATCAGAAGGGGCAGAGAAAGCATTGTCCCCGGCGGTGATACAGTGATCAGGGCAGGGGACGAGTTGCTCATTTATGAGAAAGAATAAGCTCACGGAGCCGGGCCGAAACCGCATCCATGCCTTCACCTGTTTTGGCGCTGACAGGATATATCTCGGCCTTGGGATTGAGCTTTAATATGCGCTCACGCGCTTTGTCCATATCGAAGTCGAAGAATCCGAGTGTGTCGATCTTGTTGATAAGAACTATGTCGCTGACGCTGAACATAAGGGGATATTTGAGGGGCTTGTCGTCGCCCTCGGGAACACTCAGGATCATGACGTTCTTGTGAGCGCCCGTATCGAACTCGGCAGGGCATACAAGGTTGCCGATATTTTCGAGGATCAGCAGGTCGAGGCCGGTCGTGTCGTACTCCATGAGCGCACGCGTTACCATGTCCGCATCGATGTGGCAGAGACCGCAGTTATGGACCTGAATGGCCTCAACTCCGGTCGCATCGGCAACCCGCTGTGCATCAAGACGTGAATCGATGTCCACGTCCATTTCACCTATACGAAAGTCGTTCTTCAGGCGGTTTATCAGACCTATGAGCGTTGTCGTCTTGCCGCTTCCGGGCGAAGACATGACATTTAGAAATAAGGTTCCGCCGGCGCTAAGGCGGGAACGCAGCATTTCTGCGGCTTTGTCGTTATCGGCCGTAACATTCTGATTTATCTTGATTATTCTAACTTCTCCCATTACAAAAACCTCTTATAAAATAATACTTATACATCAATAAGTATGCCTTATATACACGACTCCGAATTATTTGCTTTTCGTGTATTTTCTGACTTCGTCGATGATATACTCCGCAAGTTCGGCGACTCCCTCTCCGGTCTTCGCGGAAATACGGAAAACCTTGATATTAGGGTTGACTTTTTTCGCTGCGGCTTCGGCTGCCTCGGGATCAAAATCGAATACGGGAAGCGCGTCGATCTTGTTAATGACCATGATGTCGGATTTCTCATACATCAGTGTATACTTTACGGGCTTATCGTCGCCCTCGGGAACGCTCAGAATAGTCATGCTGAGCATCGCACCGGTATCAAACTCGGCCGGGCATACGAGATTTCCGATATTCTCGAGGACTACGAGGTCAAGGGGCTCTTCTGTATTGAAGTTATTGATGCCCTGACGCGTCATATCGGCGTCAAGATGGCACATGCCCCCTGTGTGCAGCTGGATCGAGGGGATGCCGGCTTCAAGAAGGGTCCGAGCATCCACGTCGGAGTCGATGTCGGCCTCCATTACGCCCCATTTCAGATGCCCCCTGAAGTACCTGTCGAGAGCGAGCAGCGTGCTGGTCTTTCCGCTTCCGGGAGAGGACATCAGATTGATCAGGAAAATGCCCTTGTCCCGCAATTCACCTCGGAGCTTTTCGGCATCTCTGTCATTATCCTCGAGGATCGATTCTTTCAGTTCTATTATCTTAACTTCATCCATGAACAGCATGACTCCTTTATCCGGTCTGATAGTGTTGACTATACCTAACGCCGCTGATAATGTCAATGCCGCGGATTGCAGATATGGGCAGCATATGGTATTCTTTTATCACAAAATGATCGGAGACCGGATATGAGCGGAGAAAGCGAAAACAGGAAATATGAGGTACTGGACGAATCTGTCCTGATGCCGCTTAACTATTTTACATACGGACAGGCCTATACAGGCAGCGGAAACGGAAAGAGGTACCGCATCAACATGGGCAAGAGGGAGCTGCCCCTTCCGGCGGATGCGCCCGAAGGAACAAAGCCGCCGATGGAAAAATACCTGACCCTCGAGATGTGGCCGGAGCCCTATGCGTATGATGTAACCGATCCGGGGAATATCACCCTCACGGAGTATCCCTTTGGTGAAGAAGCCTACGAAAGGCTGCTCTCGGACCTTGACGCGGAACTGAAGAAGAATTGAAAGATACTCGCAAATTGCGAAGCAATTCGCGAGTTTGACAATTAAGGCGCTGCAGCCAACGGAAGCAGCGCCTTTTGAATTTGCTTTACAGAGAAGCCCTGATGGCCTCAAGAAGATCCTTGTAATCCTCGAAAGCGGGAAGGTCGGGGTTGTCCGCCTTGATCTTGTCAGTGGAGCGGAACAGAAAACCGGCCTTGCTGGCCCTGATCATTGCCAGGTCATTATGGCTGTCACCGGCCGCGATAGTCTCGAAGCCGACCGACTGGAGAGCCTTGACGGTGGAAAGCTTGGATTCAGTGATACGCATCTTGAAGTCTGTTATCGCGCCGTCCGGGGCAACGACCAGACTGTTGCACATGATCGTGGGCCAGCCGAGCTTTTTCATCAGAGGTGAAGCAAACTGAGTAAATGTGTCGCTCAGGATGATGACCTGCGTGATGCTTCTGAGCTCGTCAAGGAATTCTTTTGCGCCGGGAAGGGGATCGATCCGGGCGATGGTATCCTGTATCTCCTTCAGTCCGAGGCCGTGCTCCTTTAATATGCCAATGCGCCATTTCATAAGCTTGTCGTAATCGGGCTCGTCACGTGTCGTTCTTTTGAGCTCCGGGATCCCCGAAGCCTCGGAAAAAGCGATCCATATTTCGGGAACAAGAACACCCTCGAGATCGAGGCAGACAATATTCATATCACTCATCTGAGCTATCCCCCTGTATAAATTTCAGTTTTTATGATTATAAAACACTACCGGGATAAAACGCAAGCATGTCTTGCGCGCGACACGCCTCCATGTCCTCACGCACTGTGGCGGAAAGCTCCTCAAGCGAGGAGAAGTGCTTTTCGGGACGGCGGAATGCCAGAAGTGCGACGGTTATCTCCTGTCCGTAGAGCTCGCCGGAAAAATCGCAGATATAGGTCTCGATCGTCACCGGAGGATCAGCGTCGCGGCCGGAAGTCACGGTCGGACGGATCCCGATATTCGTGATCGCCTTGTAGGTCTGTCCGTCGATAACGACAACGGAGTAGTAAACTCCGAAATCCTCCTTTGCAAGGATCGAAGGAAGATCGATCGGAGCGCCCCTGCCGGCTTCGGACATCGGACGGGCCGAGATCACGTTATCCGGGGAAAGATTCACCGTAGGCATGCCCAGTGTGCGGCCGAGAGCCTTGCCGTGGCACACCCGGCCGGTAATGATCATAGGAAGTTTAATCATGGTTTTATTTCTGATTTCTGTGCAGCCCCTTAAGTATAGGCGAGAGCGGCTTGTAGATCAGCATTGATACAGCGACCGATAGAAGGCCCTTGACAACGGTAAAGGGAAGATTGAATACCAGAAGGCTCTGGAAGATCGACTTCATG
This sequence comes from uncultured Lachnospiraceae bacterium, assembly GCA_905236925.1. Classification (GTDB taxonomy): domain Bacteria; phylum Bacillota; class Clostridia; order Lachnospirales; family Lachnospiraceae; genus RUG11977. Next base: position 3,691 of record CAJOQS010000198.1, read on the forward strand.
GAAGGGAGTATCTTCTGGTATGCCGCAAGAACCGTCTCCTCAGGCATGAAGTTGTAGTAAAACGGGTATACGATCCAGTAATTGGAAGGGATCGAGATCAGACCCATCGCAAGTGCTCCGGCCAGTCCGCCGAGAAGAGCGGCCTTTTTTGTCTTGTTGTGCCGGTAGATAAGGCCCGCGGTGCATGTGAATACGGCACCGAGGATGAAGTTGGAAAGCTCTCCGATGGTGGCGCTCTGGGAAACTGCGCAGTGGATCAGATTCTTAAGGAATTCGATCAGAATGCCTGCTACAGGACCGTAGGCGTAGGCTCCCAGAAGAGCGGGAAGGTCAGAAAAATCAAGCTTGATAAAAGGCGGCATGATCGGGATCGGAAACTCCAGATACTGGAGCACCGCAGCGGCTGCTGTAAGCATTCCCACGCCGGCGATAAGCCTGATCCTTGCGGATGTGTCGGTTCTTGAAACTGTCTGTTCGTTCTGCATATTACCTCTGTTTAACGCATCCGTTTGGTTTTTGAAACACTGTCCGACCGGAGGAGGGAGGTGTTCCAGCGGCTGCGCCGAAAAGAAATCCCCAGATCGGTATATGCATAGGAAAAGCCCTGTATCGCAGAGATACAGGGCTGATGATAGCGTGTTTCGGCAAAAAGGTCCAATGCATAACTCTTCTCTCATCCAGACTATACTGTCGGTTCCGGAATCGCACCGGATCGGCTGCAAAAAGCAGTTCGCGGACTGTACCGCCGGTGGGGAATCGCACCCCGCCCCGAAGAATTTCTGTTCAGATGGATTCTACTACTGTGCCGGAGAACTGTCAAGTATGCTTCAGATCAATCCTCAACAGGGAAATAAATACCGGAGGGAACAGCGGATGCATTGCCGTACATGACTTCCCTGAAACGGTCGACAACCGCCGAATAGGTTTCCTGAGCGTATGCGATCCTGAAAAGATTGGCGACTTTGTTAAAGTGGCGGGGAGAGATCGCAAAGCCCCATTCGCTTCCTTCGGCAACATACTGCTGCTTCTTAAGGCTGTCGGGA
>CAJOQS010000199.1 GCA_905236925.1 uncultured Lachnospiraceae bacterium
CCCTGCATCACGATGTCATCGAGAAGGGACATGCAGGAATCCACACTGCCCTTGATTATGTATCTGAGCATAATCGAGAATACATCGATATCCACTGCTCCGAGAACATCCAGGACCATCTCGTAGGTCAGTTTCTGTCCGAGATAGAAGGCTATGCACTGATCCAGAAGGCTCTGCGCGTCTCGCATCGATCCGTCGGCGGCTTTTGCGATGTAACGCAGCGCTCTGTCCTCGGCTTCTATGCCTTCCTGCTTCATGAGTCCGTCAAGGCACTCCGCTATCGTGTCCACCGATATCCTTCTGAAATCATAGCGCTGACAGCGCGAAAGGATCGTGTTCGGGAGCTTATGAACCTCGGTGGTCGCCAGTATGAAGATAACATAAGACGGCGGTTCCTCAAGGGTCTTGAGCAGCGCGTTGAAAGCGCCGATCGAGAGCATGTGCACCTCGTCTATGATGTAGACCTTGTATTTGCCTTCCGAGGGCGAGTACCTGACCTCGTCGATTATATCACGTATGTTGTCAACGCCGTTGTTCGATGCCGCATCTATCTCGATAACGTTCATGGATGTGCGGGAATCGATCGCCCTGCACATTGCGCACTCGCCGCAGGGGCTTCCGTCAACGGGATTCTCGCAGTTGACCGCCTTCGCAAAAAGCTTGGCGACAGAGGTTTTTCCCGTTCCGCGTGTTCCGCAGAAAAGATAGGCATGACCGATATGTCCGGAGCTCATCTGATTCCTGAGCGTGGTGACTATATGGTCCTGTCCCTTGACCTTGTCAAAAGTCGAAGGTCTGTATTTCCTGTACAATGCCAGATATGACATTTGTGCTCATCCCTTCTGAAATCAATCAAATCTGAATATCTCGTCAAAACGTCTGACGAGCTTGAAGTCGCCCTTGCAGACAACCTGGCTCTGCATGAAGGCACCCTGGAAGGTTATATGGCCCTCAACAAGCCTGTTTATGACTTCGCGTGTTGTTTTTCCGATCATGCTGGGATTCTGTACAACCCCGTAATATACCTTCAGCGCTCCGTTCTCCACTTCCGCGACAAGATTGCGCTCGGTGTCGGTCATGATGATCTGGTAGATGGCGGAGAATTCCGCCTCCGGCGCAACAAAGGCCTTTCTGAATTCAGCAACGAACTCCTGCTTGTCTTCTTCCTTGCCGTGATCGAGCTTGTTCCTGTAGAGCTTGGTAAGCTGCTCGACATCCGCCTTCTGCTTGGTCACGAATTTCTCGTCGGATACATATTCCGAAAGCTGCGCGCTCTCCTGAGGCGTCAGTTCTATCGTGGTTCCGCTTGCGGGAACAACTCCTCCCGCGCAGGTGCTCGAAGGGAACGCAACGCCCTTACGCTGAACCTTGCGGTAAATATCCGATGCCTGTTCCTCTATGAGCTTGGTATAGGCAGCATTGGTCTCAAAGGAGATATGATTCTCCACATACGCGCAGATGCCCGGATAGACCGTGCCGCCGAGAAGCTCCCACGAACGGATGAGGCTGTATTCCGCCTCGCGCTCGCCAAGTGACGTTGATATGACAACGGGGAACATATAGAGCTTCTTGATCTTCTCCTTGTCGCCGTACATCCAGCAGGCGTCAAGGAACTGCTGCATGAATCCGCCTATTCCGTACCATTCCACGCTGACGGCGATGACTGCGGCATCCGCCTCCTTGAGCGTATTGGGAAGCATGGCTATGTTTCCCTTCTGCTCGTAGAGATTATACCTCGTCACCTTGACGTTCAGTTCCGTAAGAATCTCCGTAAGCTTGTCGATCACATGAAGAGTCGGATCCTCGATCATTCCTCTTCCGCCGTAGTAGATGTTCAGTTTCACGCGTATCCCCCCTGCCTGTTATAAAGGATCGCGGCGCTCACAAAGCCGAACAGAACTCCGGCGATATGTGCCGCATTGTCTATGCCGGTACTTGTGAGTCCGGCATAAACCGAAAGAATGAGAAACAGTATCAGCTGCCTCAGGGTTATCCCCGCAACTCTTCCCCTGTTTATTATCACGATAAATATCAGTGCTCCGACGGCTCCGAAAACCGCGCCCGATGCGCCGAGGCTGTAATTGTAATATCCGCCCGCTTCCGAGGCCTGCCCCCAGCACCACCTGTTATATGCGCACGAAGCGAGCCCTGCTACCAGTCCGCTCGAGATATAGGCAACTGCATATCTGAAGCTGCCCATCATCCTCTCCGCGGTACTGCCGACAAAGCCCAGCACGATCATGTTGTTGAAAATATGCGAAAAGCCCGCGTGCAAAAACATGTACGTGAGCAGTCTGTAGTATTGTTTTTCGTCAAAAACCTTCCACCAGGCAAGTGAAAAGGTATATGTGAATCTCTCTCCGCCCCAGACCTCGTCCAGAATTGCCTGGGCTATGATAACAACGATATTCAGTATGATGATCGCTGTATTGACGGGAGTTGCGTATTTCTTCAGTTCGTTTATGAATTCTCTCACAGTTCCCAGACTTCCCTTCTGGTCGTCGAAACCGCCACAGCCCCGGCGTCCAGTGCCGAGATCACGTCCTCCCTGTCGGAGATCAGTCCTCCCGCGATAATCGGGATGCTGACAGTCCCGGTGATCCGTGCGATCACCTTCGGCATGACTCCGGGCAATATCTCGATCAGATCCGTGGTGTTGGAATCGGTCTGCTTCGTGATGTTGTCTACAGCCATAGAATCGAGAACAAAGTACCTTTGTATCGTATAGAGTCCCAGTTCCTTTGCCCTCTTCAGAAGGAGCGGCTTCGTGGAGATGATGCCGTCGGCGCGGGTCATTTTGTGAATAAAATCGACCGCGATCTCCTTCGCTCCGAGTCCCGCGATAAGATCGATGTGAACCATCGCTATCTTGCCGCGCTCCTTGAGTGTCGAGACGATCTCGGGAATGCTGCAGATGTCACCGAACAGTACAAATACGATGCCGATGTCCGTTTCGAGACAGTTCTCCAGACCGGCCTCGTCCTTGATCGCGGCGATGACCGGACAGTCCTCAACAAGGGTTCTGAGCGAATGATTCATGACCGCCGAATTCACCTCCGTTTGGATTCACAGTTATCCGTTATCCTCCAATCAGTATAGCGTATCACGTTCTCAATTACAATAAAAAATACACGCTCCGATCCTTACCTCATCCCCCCTTCTGACCGTCTGCGCCCTGTATGGTTCAAGCCTTGTCCCGTTAAGATATGTTCCGTTCGTACTGGCCAGATCCGAGATCGTATACTGCTCCCCTTCTCTGTCGATCTTCAGGTGATACCTGCTGACGCCGGCACGGTTGAGCACATAGTCCGCGGCGTTCGGATCCTTTCCGACAAAGAACGGGAACTTTCCCGCGTTGATCGAAGGGTACTCATCTGATACCAGTGAAAAAGGATATCTTCCCATTCCGTCGCCGCAGAGCATGACTGTCGCTCCGTCGCCCTCGAGTCCGGCTTTTCTGATGCTTTCTTCCAGTTTTCGTATAAAGCTGCCCCAGAGAAGCTTTTCGGTCACAACAATCGCTCCGGCGGCAGCCGCAAGGATCAGAAAGCTCTTGACTACATCGTTACTGCCTGTCCGTTCATTGACCACTATTCCGCTCGTAAACAGGATTGCCGTGAGCAGCCCGACCGCTATCGGTATCATCACCGATACGGCCTTCAGACCCGGAGGACTCTGCTTTATGATTTCTCCCGCCGAAGGTCTTCTGATCCCTGCTTCCGCCTCGACCTCCCTGAACGCGGCGCTGTCAACCCGTGCCGCAGCCTCGCGGAGCGCTTCTTCCCTAAACCTGTCGTTTACGGGCATCCCATCTCCGATTCTGCTGCGCGGCGATACCGGTTCCGGTCTTTCCTCACGGAAGCTGTCCCTTTCGATGCGTTCATCCCGGGAATCCGAAGAGGTCAGCAGTCCCATGAGGACCTCGATCGTGCAGCTTTCGTCCTTTGTCTTCATGTAAAAGCTGTAGATCATCATTACTGCGGCATCGTCCTTGTAATCGACATTGTCGATCATAAACTCCGCAAGATCCCGAAGCTGCTCCCTTAGCGGCTTTGCGTAGCCCGGAAAATACACTAGCTCGGTTCTTTCCTTTCCGTCCGTGTATATGGTGTCAGGACCGGCCGCGTAGTCATCCTCCGACAGCATGAATTCATGACCGTTATATACACTCTTGAGTATCGCAGTGAAGATAGTCCTCAGCTGCGTCAGGCCCATCTTGTGGCCCCTGCAGTAGCTTCTGAGGCTTTCAAGTCCCGGAACAGAATACTCATATACCCTGATCCCGTTCTCAAACAGGATATCCACGGGAAGAAGGCCTTCGATCCTGTTGTGCAGAAGCATCTGCTCCCTGAAACCGATCTGCTCCCCCTTTTCATCCTCGCTCCTGATCCTCAGACTCTGTCTTCCGAGCCCTATCTGCTGTTCGATCTGCATCATTTCACCACCTTTTCGAGTAATTCCTTTCCGGCATCTATCATTCGCATTTTCAGTTCCCTGTTTTCCGTAGTTATCTCCTCCGCAACGGTCGTCTGTCCGATCCCTCTCCCGGGCAGCGGCCTCATCCTGAGAGTTACCGACACCGCAATGCTGTCCCTTCCGATCACGATCCCCGGGCGCCCGATCTCACAGAAGAAATAGCCGTCGCCAAGGCTTTGATTCAGTCTTTCTCTGATTGCCTCTTCGCTTACATCCCCTGTCCGTTCCCTTTGCTCCCTTGCTTCTTCCAGAGCAAAGCGTATGTCTCCGGCAAGCTTTATCCTGTCGTATGACCTGAAGATAACGACCGGAAGCATCAACATCAGGAAAAATATAAAGGGTATGACAAAGACCGCCTCAACGCTCGCCGATGCCTCAAGCTCTCTGCACGTCCGCTGTTTTCCGCTTTTCTCCGTTTTCATATATGCCATTCCTTCTTCTACTCCACAAACAGTGAGAGGACAAATCCCGCGAAAAGGAACGGCAAGAAAGGAACCCTGCTGTTTTTCTTCAGGCGTCCCCGCGCGAGCATCACCAGCGAATAGAACAGGAGCAGGAACATGGCGATCCCGAGCATCGTGCAAACCTCAAAGAATCCGAGTGCCGGACCTGCCGCGCAGATAACCGCGCCGTCCCCGTATCCGATCTTCTCACGGGTTATCCTGCCTATAAGGAGAATTACAAGTCCGACCGCGAGCCCTGCTGCCCTTTCGAGCATCTCCGGCTGCGCAAGAGGAGGCATCCACAACCCGGATACCGCACCCTCAGGCACAAGCGATACCGCCAGAGGTATTATCCCCAGACATAACAGTGCGGGGCGTATTGCCTTTTTTATCATGTCCGACACAGACAGGATAAATAGATAAGCTCCCATTATGACCGGCATTATCATTGTCCGCTGCCTCCCGTTTCACTTCCCGCACATCTCTTGCACGGCCTCAGACTCCCGATCTGCGATCTTCTGATCTCGATGATCGTGCGCTTGAGTCCGCTGCAGTTAAGCCTGTAATGATACCTGTCACCGTCTGTTGTGATATACAGGCGCTCGGGCTTTTCTCCCCTCGCGCAGTGCTCGCAGGGATAGTACTTCGCTCCGTTCTCGTTTCTTTGGCTGCCAACCTCCGCAAAGGTTGTCTCCAAGATATTCAGCTTCAGACTGGGACATTTCAGACTGATGTGATAGACCGTTCCAGTTTCGGTCTTGTAGACTATGTCATCTTCCTGTTCTTCGTGTTCCTCAGGTTCCTCTTCCTCAAGAAGACACTGCGAGCGGTGTCCCGTGAAATACCTGTACGTCAGGC
>CAJOQS010000200.1 GCA_905236925.1 uncultured Lachnospiraceae bacterium
AACGGGAGGTATATTTTAGTGAAAAGAGTTGTTGCAAAAAGAGCTCTTGCGATCATGCTCGCGGCAGCAATGCTGATCTGCCTTCTTCCTGACGGAAAAGCTGTCAGGGTTTCGGCGGCGGAAAAGCCCGGCAAGCCCACTGTGAGCGTTGAGGTATCTGACGAAAGCAGGACAGCAGTTATCTCGATCGGCAAGACAGCAAATGCAGAGGGTTACAAGATCATGGTAAAAGGGCCCGGATCGAAGAAGTACAAGTGGCTCGCAACCGTGAAGGAAGACGGAAGCGCCGCAAGGACCTATACGATGAAGGGTCTTCAGGTCGGCAAATACGCCTTTAAGGTAAGTGCCTACAGCAAGGCAGGCACTGAGACCGTGTTCGGCAAGAACAGCAAGGTTGTAAAGGCATCGGTTACCAACGCCGAGGCGCCTCGTTCTTATTTCCCTTATCCCGAAGGACTTGAGACACTGCCTGAGAATTCAAGTCTGCCGGATCTCTTCGAATTCTTTGACGTTTCTGCCGATCCCAACGGCAACGGCAAGGTTGACAATGCCGAGGAGTGGGATGCGCGCGCAGCGGAAATCCGCGATATGGCGCAGTACTATCTCTACGGAAGCAGACTCGATCCTTTAAAGAGCGATACTGTTGTAACAGCGGTTCGTGAAAACTATGAATACAGATGGGCAGACGGAGTTATGAATGGTGCACCCGGTTTCTTTGGGTATAATGCACTTCCCAATCTTCCCGAAGGCGCTGTAACTTATACCGCTATGGATCTCAGCCGCTGGGGTATGGGAACCACATATAATAACATTACTCCTGATGAGAACTTTGTATATCACGGCGCAGGTTATGACATGCCCGGTAAGCTTGCTGACTGGAAAGAGGGAGATACATGGGCAAAGCATACAGATGCTGTTTCCAAGGTGACACTTCCTACAGTTACGGTCGAGATGCTCATCAAGGATACCAATCCTGCCAATGCCGCTTACGTATCTGAAGCCGCAAAGGAAGGCGTGAAGTTCACCTTCAACGTTCGTTTCCCCGAAACCGCTCCTACGGTTGACGGCAAGGTTCGTGATACAAAGGCAAGCCGCTACGGCGCAGGCTATCCTCTTGTTGTTGCTATCAGCGGTCTCACCGAGCAGCAGATAGTTACACTTAACAACAACGGATATGCTTATATCCAGGTCAACGATACCGCTGATCCCGATAACGGACAGGTAAGCGTATATGAGAAGCTTTATCCTCCGAAGGATATCGTGGTTCATAACGACAACACTACTGAGAATGAGTACATGGTCGACAGCGGTGACCTTATGCATTCCGGATGGATCGCAAGCCGCGCGATGGATGCGATCGAGAACTATATGAAGCTTTCAAAGAAAGAGAAGAAGGCTCTTAACAAGAACGTTATCATCCCTGACATCGATGTATATTCATCGGCTGTTACAGGATGCTCCAACAACGGTAAGCGTGCTCTTATGGCAGCGCTTTACGATACCGGCGACAACGGCGGAACACGTTTTGATATCGTGGCTCCCGACGATTCAGGTGCCGGCGGAACAACAGGTTTCAGATATGTGACCGAGGGTCAGCTGTTCAGCTATGAGCCTCCCGTACAGAACCAGAACGGAGCAGTAGTTGTACATGACTTCGCATACGGCCTTAACGAGACCATGCAGCGTGCGGTACAGAATACCGGCGAGGATCAGTGGTTCTCGGACCGTGCACAGATCTTTACTGTAAGGCCCGACCTTGCGGACAACACACCTTTTGACAGCCATTCGATCCTTGCTTCTTTCGCAACAACGAAGGAGGAGCGCTACCTGCTCACATGGACAGGTGAGGCTCAGGACGCATGGGGCAACCATCCCGACACCATCCTCAACATGCTTGCCGCTCAGGAAGCATTTGAACTCATCGGTCAGGGCGGCAATGTTATGGCTGTTGCACGTGACCAGGCTCACGCAAATCAGGACAGGGATCTTCCCGAGCTGATGGCAGTTATGGATCACCTGTATTACGGTGTTGATAAGTTCGTTCGTAAGCATCATACCGAGCTTACCAAGGAAAACGGTCTCGACGCGATCGACGGAAACGGAACAATCCTTCCTACCAAGGTATTTGAGACCGCTTCTGAAATGACCCGTTATCCTTACTACCTTTCATCTGATATGATCAGATGGTCACGTCCCGGCAAGCACACTCTGTGGACCGAGCAGAACAATGTTACCGAAGGTGTTCCGATGACCTTCGAGTTCCATACCGACGCTAAGAAGGTTACACTTACACTCACTGACGGCAAGAAGCTTACAGCCGAGCCCGTTAACGGTGTAGCTACGATCTCCATTACCGCAAAGCAGGCTAAGGCCGGACGTTACAGCGCTGTTGCGGAGGGCGACAAGGATTCAAGAACAATCGAGATATGCGGATGGACCATCAACGATGCTCTGCGTCACTCCATCAGTGATAACAGCGCCTTAGGCCATGACGCCGGTTCGGGTATCTGCTTCACAACCAAGCTTGTGAACTACGATGACGAGAGCGATCCCGTTCTCCTTTACATCAACGGCGAGGCTGTTCCCACAGATATCTACGACTACGATAACAAGATCGCACTCGGAAAGGGCAAGACCGTTCCCCAGAGCGGATATCTCCAGCCTTTCGGAGCTACCATCACTCTTTACGACGGAACAATGGGCTACAATGTTCCTATGGGTGACAAGATCGTTTACAGCATGCGCAACGCCAAGATCGAGGCTCTTCAGGGCTATGTGATCGCAATGGATGTCGAGCTTGAGAAGTACGCTCCCAGCGCAGGCAGAATGAGATTCAAGACCACCTACAACACTATCAGCACTCAGACACCCGTATGGGAGCCCGAGCTTCGCCAGAACACACCCGCACTTGGACTTCCCAAGGATGAGGATCGCTGGCCTGTACTCGGCAACTGGGTATATGATTATGACGCGGACGGAAAGCTGAAGTCTGTTGACACGATCCGTCCTCTTAAGACCGCTGCGACCAAGAGTGCTTACGACGCTAAGATCACCTTAAAGTCGGCTGACAGCAAGGGCTGCACGATCGCGTTCAGCAAGCCTGTAAGCAAGAACGACTTCGCTCTTGCGGTCAACACAGGCTTCACCTTCACATGGAATGAGAAGGGAACAGAAGTTACCGTTAAGTACGAGAAGGCAACCAATGAAGCAGTTAGCCTGTTCGTATTCAGATCGGTTGACCAGAACGGCAACATGATCGGCGGACCGGTTCACCTTACCGCAGAAGCTAAGTAAATAAGTACAA
>CAJOQS010000201.1 GCA_905236925.1 uncultured Lachnospiraceae bacterium
AAGGGTGCTCTTGACTCCGATGACGAGGCTCAGGTTTCACTCCTTCAGGATTATCTCAACGCAGCAGTTGACGGTTCCGGATTCGGAAAGATTACACTTGAAGCAGTTGGTAACATCACCGATCGTTACGGCGATGTTCCTAAGGGTGAGTTCGCTGTAGGTTACGGCGCATGGGGCGGAGCTGTTCTCAATCCCTTCACCATCTTCCGTGTATACATGGATCCTGATTACACCGACCTTCACGAGGGCGGATGCTGGGATCCTTCAACCGAGACTCTTACCCTCAATGTTCAGGGTGAGGACGTAACTCTTACCTATCAGGAGTGGTCAGGATGCCTGGCAGCTTCCGGAAAGTTCGGTAGTGTTGATCAGCAGACCAAGCTTCAGATCCTTGCAAACCTTGAAGAGAACTTCATCAAGAAGTTCTACTGCATCCCTCTTGCAAGCAGCGCTGTCTGCGAGATGGTCTCCTACAAGGTTAACTACGCTACTGATGTATACAGCCTGTTCTACGTTTTCGGCGGACTTCGTCTGATGACCTATAACTACGACGATACCGAGTGGGCTGACTTTGTAGCATCTCAGAGCGGTGTTCTCAGCTACGAATAATCTTTGCCAATTGCACAAAGATGTGCGCACGGAGGGGCATGTGTATTATGCCCCTCCAATTGTGCGCTTTATCGGCAGAAAAATTTAACTGTATTTTTCCGGGCATTGAAAGCCCAGCCAATAAGCCTTTAATGCTTAGAAAAGCACAGTTTGATGCTTAAATGAAACGGTGGACGGAGGTTTTTTCCATGCGAATGTTAAAATACGTGTTGAAGCGTATTGCACTGATGTTTTTTTGTCTGTTCGTCATCACGACGATCACTTTTGTCCTGATAAGGATCCTTCCCAGGGAACTTCCTCTCGAAAAAGCTTCGAGAGCTGTTGTTCTTGCACGTTGGGAGGCCCTTGGCTATAACAAGCCCCTGATCATACAGTACGGGATCTACTGGAAGAATATTCTGACCGAGTGGGATTTCGGAACCAGCTGGTATATTGCGTATAACAAGCCTGCATGGGATCTGATGACCAGCCGTCTGGCACCTACTGTACTGCTTAACGTTTATTCACTGCTCTTCTCTGTACCGTTGGGCATTGCGCTGGGCGTATTTGCAGCGATCAAGAAGAACAAGTGGCAGGACAGCCTTATCAGTACTCTGGTAATATTGTTCATTTCCGTACCCAGCTACGTATACGCGTTCCTGGTACAGTATATTTTCTATTTCAAGCTGGGGTGGCTTCCGCTGCAGCTCTATGCCCTTGCGGATGCGGGAAATACCTATTTCTCATGGAAGATGTTCCACTCCATGATAGCACCCATCCTTGCGATCAGCTTCGGTGAGATCGCCGGTCTGTGCCGTACCACGAGAGCGGAGCTTACCGAATCGCTTACATCCGATTACATGCTCCTTGCAAGGACCAAGGGTCTTACGAGAGCTCAGGCTACAAGGCGTCATGCCTTAAAGAACGCAATGGTGCCTATCCTTCCCGGCATCATCGCCAGCTTCCTCCTTATCATGGGCGGATCGCTCATCATCGAGCAGATCTTCTCGATCCCCGGAGTAGGACAGCTGATGATCCGCGCGTTCAACACCTTTGACTATGATGTTTTCATGCTGGACTGCGTATTCTATACCTTTATCGGTCTGGCTGCAGGTATCGTGGTTGACTTAAGTTACGGATTCATTGATCCCAGAATCAGAATGGGGGAGAGATAAGATGAGCACTGAACAGAACAAATATATAGATATTGATCCCTCAAAGTTCCGTTTTGTCAACGAGAACGAGAAGCTTCACGATAAAAAGTTTGATGATAAGCCTATAGGCTTTTTAAAGGATGCGTGGATCCGCTTCCGCAAGAGCCATGCCGCGGTAGTCGCAGCTATCATCATCCTTCTGGTTATCGCTTTTTCGCTTATCGCACCTCTGTGCGTAAGGTCACATGACCAGAAATTCATGGTCGTAAACTATGCAAAGAACGCACCCAGGATCACGCTTCTGCGCGACATGGGCTTCAAGACCGGATATACCTCAAGAGCGTTCTCGGCAAGAAGCCTTATGAAGGCACTCTCCGTAGGTGTAGGTGCCGAGGATTACAGGAGTGAAAAGGTAAGCTTTGCCGACGCGATGGACAGCGAGTACATGCCCATCCTTGAGATTACCGACGAAATGACCACAGTCGGTGCCGATAAGACCGAAGTTACGACCTATACCGCCGATATCGAGACATATCTCGAGGTTGGCTTCCAGTACAAGAGCATTGAGCAGCAGGAGCTTCAGAGCATTCTCGACTGGGAGAAGGAGACAGGAAAGCATATCCTTTATCCTCTCGTACAGAACAACGAGTACTGCATGGATACGACCGATGCGAACTGCTGGTACAAGACCGATGCAAAGGGCAATCCCCTGAGACTGAACGAGAAAGGCACCAAGTACGTCAAGATCAAGGAGTATTCACCCGACCTCGTGCTTGAGGATAACTACAAGCGCGATGCCGAGGGCAACCCGGTCTACTACGAGTACACCGGCGGCGGAGATGTTGATACCGCACAGTATAAGATCCGTGTTCTCTACATCAACTATTATGAATACCTGTACGGACACGAGCCCAACTATATCATGGGAACCGATGCCCAGGGCCGTGACCTGATGCTCCGACTGGCAGGCGGTGTCCGCTTAAGCCTTATGATCGCGATCATGGTTTCCGTGATCAACTTCGTTATCGGTGCTCTCTACGGTGCCGTTGAAGGTTACTACGGCGGATGGATCGACCTCATTCTCGAGCGTATCTCGGATATCCTCTGGGATGTTCCGTTCATAGTTGTTGCCGCACTGTTCCAGATACATCTGGCTCAGAAGGTCGGACCTGTGGTTTCCCTTCTGTTCGCGTATATCTCGACAGGATGGATCGGCACAGCAAGCCTTGTGCGTCATCAGTTCTACCGCTTCAAGAATCAGGAATATGTTATGGCGGCAAGAACCCTTGGCGCTAAGGACAGAAGAATTATCTGGAAGCATATTTTCCCTAACTCGCTCGGTACGATCATCACCGCTTCCGCGATGGTAATCCCCAGCGTAATGAAGTCCGAGAGTATGCTCAGCTACTTAGGTATTGTTAAGCTCGGTTCTGCAGACCAGACAAGTCTGGGTACACTGCTTTCCGATGCGTCCGCTATCTGGATGAACTATCCTCATCTGATGTTCTTCCCTGCGATGACGCTGTCGCTTCTGATGATCTGCTTCAATCTGTTCGGAAACGGACTGAGAGACGCATTTAACCCCGCATTGCGCGGTAGTGATGAATAAGGCTGGAGATTAAGAAATGGATAAAATACTTGAAGTAAAAAATTTAAAAATTTCTTTCCGGACCAATTCGGGAATCGTTCGCGCAGTGCGTGATATTTCCTTTGATCTGGAAAGAGGTAAGACGCTTGCCATAGTAGGAGAGTCCGGTTCCGGTAAATCCGTTACCAGTAAGGCTATCCTCGGTATCCTTGCAGGAAACTCGATAATCGAGGGCGGCGAGATCTTTTACGATGGCATGGACCTCTTGAAGATCACCGAGGAGGATATGCACAAGGTCAGAGGAGACAAGATCTCCATGATCTTCCAGGATCCTCTTTCCTCGCTGAATCCTATCGTTCGTATCGGACGTCAGATCACTGAGGCCACTCTTCTTAAGAACAAGGCAAACCGTAAGGCTGCCCGCAAGCAGTTCAACGATACGCTTGCTCTCCTTCAGGAGGCTATGGTGGAGTCGGGCGCTGCTGATGCTGCAAAGGCCAAGGAGGTTTGCTCCACCTTTGACCAGTTCTGCATCAACGCGAATAAGCTTGAGCATGTCTATAACCTTGATTTTGAGGCATGCGGCGATGCTCTTGCCAATTTGAAGGACCTGCTGTTCAAGGCAGAGAAGAACCAGAAGCAGAACGTAAAACATCTGGCCGGCGAGGTTCTTAAAAAGACCGAGAAGTTCAGGAGTGAATTCTTTGCCCGCGAGTACAGGGAGAGCCTTGCGGCTTCTGCGAAGGAGATACGCAATCTTCTTCCCCAATATAAGCCCACCGCGGAAAACAACCGTCTGGATTCCGCACATGAAGGTGCTTTGAAGAAGCTCGAGGAGACCCTTACAAAGATGCTCGAGCAGACCAGACCCAATTTCTTCCGTATCGGTTACTACACTCTGAAGAATCCTTCGGAGGATATATACTCGATCCCTGTGGATCAGCTGAACGAGAAGGCTCTTAAGTGCCTTGACGAGAACTTCATGCTGGAGTTCCTCGATTACATCGAGAAGGCTCTTAAGTTCAGCGCCGAGAAGTATCTTACCAGAAAGAAGGAAGCGGTCAGTGTATTGAAGAGCCACGTTTCCTATTTCGAGGGCAGCTTCGAAATGAAGGAATCCGAGCGCCGCGCGAAGGAAATGATCAAGGCTGTCGAGAAAGCCATTGATCCCCTCGAGATCCGCAAGGACAACAGGGCATACACCTTCCACACCAGTATCGAGGACGCTATCGCAAGATATTTCCGCTTCGAGAAGGAGAATCCCAAGGAGCAGAGGCGTTTTGACAAGCAGAACGCAAAGCACGAGAAGTTAAAGGCAAGAGGCAAGAGCGTTGACTGGAAGGTTGTTCCCGCCAACATCGTTGACCTTGAGCTGTTAAAGAGCAATATCTGCAGTGTGATCAACGGCCTTATCGATGACTTCTCCAAGGCGGAGAGCAATATCGCGGCCACCGATTTCAAGGAGCTCAGGATTGAACTCGTTGATTTCTTCAAGGACCGCGCATCGAAGGTAGTTTACAAGATCACCCGTTCAATGGCCAAGGAGAACGCTATCAAGCTCATGGAGGAGGTTGGTATCTCCGAGCCCCGTATGCGTTACAATCAGTATCCCTTCGAGTTCTCCGGCGGTATGAGACAGCGTATCGTTATCGCGATCGCGCTTACCGCGGATCCCGAGATACTTATCTGCGACGAGCCCACCACGGCTCTTGACGTTACGATCCAGGCACAGATCCTCGAGCTTATCAATGACCTTAAGCGCAAGAGGAACCTGTCGATCATCTTCATTACGCATGACCTCGGTGTTGTTGCGAATATGGCAGATGATATTGCAGTTATGTATGCCGGAAAGATCGTTGAGCAGGGTACCGCGGGCGATATCTTCTACGATCCGAGACATCCTTATACATGGGCACTGCTTTCGTCCATGCCCGATCTTGACACCAAGGAGAAGCTCGAGTCAATACCCGGTACTCCTCCCAACATGATCTACCCTCCTGTGGGAGATGCGTTTGCCGAGAGAAACAAATACGCGATGCAGATCGATTACGAGATGCAGCCGCCTATGTTTGAGATTTCCGAGACACATAAGGCCGCAACATGGCTGCTTCATCCCAATGCTCCCAAGCTGGAGACTCCTGCCGTCATCCGCGAGCGTATTGCCCGCATGAAGGCGAAGAATAACAACGGAGGTGAAGCTAATGTCTGAAGTTAAGTTAGGCGAAGAACTGCTTCGCGTGGAAAATCTCTGCCAGTACTTCGGCAGGGTCAAGGCTGTGGATGATGTCAGCTTTTCCGTTTACAAGGGCGAGGTTTTCGGCCTTGTAGGAGAGTCAGGCTGCGGAAAGACGACCACAGGACGTTCGATCATCAAGATTTACGATATAACATCGGGTAATGTTTACCTTGAAGGCAAGCGTGTTGCCGCGGGTGTAATGTCCTACAGGCTCGCGATCAAGGAAGCGCGCAAGAAGATGCGTACTGCATCAGGCCAGGAAAAGGAAGAACTTAAAAAGGAAATAGCAAGGAACCGCGAGGAGATCAAGAAGGCTCTTGCTGATCAGAAGAAGGAAAAGGTAGTCGACAAGATCCAGATGATCTTCCAGGATCCCATCGCTTCCCTTGACCCCAGAATGACAGTACAGGAGACCATCGCGGAGGGCCTTATCATCCGCGGTGAGAAGAACAAGAAGGTCATCGAGGAGAAGGTCTACGAGGCGCTTGAGAAGGTTGGCCTTGTGCGTGAGCA
>CAJOQS010000202.1 GCA_905236925.1 uncultured Lachnospiraceae bacterium
AACGTTAACGCCCTGAGCATGGAAAGCCTGGGCAACAGGCATCGCGATAGCGCAACCAACGCCGCCGCCTACGATGCAGACCTTCTTCTTGCCCTCAAGATGAGTAGCAACGCCGAGAGGTCCTACAAAGTCCTGAATGGACTCGCCTTCCTTCTTGCCGTTAAGCAGAGCAGTTGTTCCGCCTACGATCTGGAAGATGATCTTTACAGTTCCCTCTTTGGGATTGGTTCCGGCTACGGTAAGAGGGATTCTCTCGCCGTCCTCATCAACGCGGAGGATGATGAACTGTCCGGGCTTAGCCTTATTGGCTACAAGAGGAGCTTCGATCTCCATCTGTGTAACGGTAGGGTTAAGATTCTTCTTGTGCACAATCTTGTACATACCTTTATTCTCCTTTTTGCTAGCAAGAAATGATACCTTCGGCCTGTGAAGGCCATACCGTTCTCATTATACACGCTTTTTTCCATGTTGCAAGCATGAACGGAACAAGTTTATAAATATTGTATCGATATGTGCCTTACCAATTCTATAAAAATCAGCGCATGCGCTTGAACACTGAAGCGGTACGATCCTGTTTCTGGACCGGCATTCCGAAGGATAAACTCTCTTTTTCAAGCGAACTGCCCATCCTCGAGCAGATCGCAGCCTTATCGAGTGCCTCACCGATAAAGACGCACTGGTTTGCTTCTTCAGGCGAGCCTGTGATCGCATAAAGACTGTCTGCCAGGTCAAAACGAACCGTTTCGCCGCCTACAGGGACAGTCCCCTTGGCTCTGGCGATATGTCCGAGCTCACCTCGCATGCAGTCTTCGAGCAGAAGTATGAGTTCCGCGGGGTTTGATAGTCTCCCGTTGTTTATCGTGATCTGGGTAAAATCATCTTTTCCGCTTTCGGTTTCTTCAACTTCCGCCTCCGCGGCGTCGACCTCCATCAGCGCACGCCACCATTCGTCATCCATTTCCGAATAATGCCTGTCGATTATCTCCGCGCCCGGATTGATCTCCCTGATCTGTGCCGTGGTCTGCTCGATGACCTCCGGCGGATCGTTCTCACACTTTGAAAAGATAACGGTCTGCGCGAATGCGACCTGATCCCTGTAAAGCTCGGGCCATTCCCTGATGTTGTTCATATAGCTCCTCGGAGACAATACAACAACCGGCTTAAGCAGGGATATGTTGTCATGAAGTATCGGTTTCAGATTGCTTATGATATTGCTGAGCCGCCCTACTCCCGTGGGCTCCACGATAAGGTATTCCGGTGAAAGCCCCGCAAATACCGTAAGAACCGAATTGACGAAGGTGTCCTTCATCGTGCAGCAGACACAGCCCTCCATGAATTCAAGGATCTCCGGCTTTTTGTCGCTACCGTCCTCGCGCTTCAGTTCGCGTGCGTCTATGCTGTTTTCACCGTATTCATTCTCGAGGACCACCGGCTTTGTTCCGCTTCGCCTGATCAGTTCTTTAATAAAAGTTGTCTTTCCGGCTCCCAAAAAGCCGGATACGATCAATATCTTCATTCGCTTCTACCGTTTTACAAGAACAGGGAGCGGCACAAATAACCGCTCCCCACCTTAATCATATTCCTTAGTTTTTCTGTGTTATCAGATGATCAGGGCTGATCGTCAAGGATAACAACGGGCTTGATCAGCTCAGCGGGCTTATCCTTCATTAACTGAAGTGCCTCAGGGATGTGCTTCCAGCCATGGAATACATGAGTAGAAAGCTTGCTGACATCAAGCTTGCCCGAAGAAACAAGAGCACCGAGCTTCTCCATGCGGAGACGTCCGCCGGGCATAAGACCACCGTTGATCTGCTTGTGACCCATACCAACACCCCACTCAACACGAGGGATGGAGATAAGATCGCCGCTGCCAAGGTAGTTAACGTTACCGATCTTTCCGCCGGGCTTAAGAGCCTTAACTGCGGATGCAAAGGTATCAACTGTACCGCCTGCGATAACAACGCGGTCAACACCCTTGCCGTCGGTCATCTTAAGAACCTGCTCCTCGATGGTGCCGTTCTTGTAGCTGATGAACTCATCAGCACCGTAGAACTTTGCTGCCTCAACGCATTTAGGTCTTGTACCTACAGCGATGATGCGTGCAGCTCCGCGGAGCTTTGTTCCTGCTACGGACATAAGACCTACAGGGCCGATACCTACAACGAGAACTGTGTCACCGAACTGAACGTCAGCGAGCTCTACGCCGTGGAAACCGGTGGGAACCATGTCAGAGAGCATGCAGGCATCCTCAAGAGTCATGCCTTCAGGCATATGAGCGAGGTTACCGTCAGCATCGTTAACATGGAAATATTCAGAATCAAGACCATCCTTGAAGTTCGAGAACTTCCAGCCAGCGAGCATTCCGCTTGAATGCATGCTGTAGCCTGCCTGAGCCTCAAGTGAATTCCAGTCGGGAGTGATAGCGGGTACAAGTACCTTATCGCCGGGCTTGAAATCCTTAACCATGGAGCCAACCTCAACTACTTCGGCACAGCCCTCATGTCCGAGGATCATGTTATGACGATCGCCTACAGCACCTTCCCAAACTGTATGAACATCGGAGGTGCAGATTGCGATTGCGAGAGGCTTACAGATTGCATCCATAGGGCCGCATGCAGGGCGCTCCTTCTCGATCCAACCTACCTCGCCGATCTTCAGCATTGCAAAACCTTTCATTTACTTTCTCCTTTCGGGTAGTCTTTTATACAACCACTTGGATGATACAGTATTGATTATTCGGTGTCAATACTATCGATAAATATTTTATCGACTAAAAAATTTTTGTTCTCTGACCTCTGCTGAGCCCTTTACTTCTCAAAGCCGTTGGGGTTCTGCGACTGCCATTTCCAGGAATCCCTGCACATATCCTCGATACCGTACTGTGCC
>CAJOQS010000203.1 GCA_905236925.1 uncultured Lachnospiraceae bacterium
CAAAAGGAAGTCAGAAGTTTTATATTCAATCAGCTTTATCAATGGAATCTCCTGAAAAGCAGGTACAAGAAAAGAGGAGTTTATATTATATCGACGACTCCTTCAAAAAAATAGTAGTTGCAAAAACCGGACTTAATCCAACATATGATGATGATGGAGTGATGACAGTTGATTTATTTGATTTTTTGATGAGTGACAAAATATTAGAAACAGAGGCTGTATAAAGCCTTACTCCGCATAAATATTTAAGGCAGCGAAGCTGCTCGCGGTCTTGCCGAGGTGTTGTCGAGGCAAGACTACCTTATGAATCTGAATGGGCCTCGGCAGAAATGCCGGGGCCCACCTTGTGTTTGTAAAGGAAAAGTCGCGATGATTCAACGCGACTTTTCGTTTACCCGTGAAATAGCGTGAACCTCCGCCGCAATTGTGGTACAATTATTCTATACATGGCTTCGGGAGAGGGGGATATCTTCATGATCAGAAAAACGGCAGCTGTTATTCTTTGTCTTATGATGGCGATAGTCTGCGGATGCGGAAACCGTGCAGGTGATCCCGTCCCTTCAAACAGCGATGTGACTAACGATCCGGCAACACCTGCGGATATAACCGGGACTGCTGTGACAGCACCTGCCGATAACAGTGAGAATGTTCCTGAGTATTTTCTTCGGGACGATGTCTACAGCATAGACGGAGAAATGACCGGCAGCGGCGTCATCACCGCTTCTCCTTTCTCTGACGATGATTTCAGCATCACCCTTCCGGAAGAATGCATCGGGCACATTCGTTACGAGAAGTACGGGAATAAAACAGCGCAAGGAAAAGCGACGGTCTGCCTGCGCTTCTATTGCAATGATATCGACAGCGGTGATGGCCTTTTGGCGCATGTATGCTGGCAGGATTTCGGGATGCTCCTTGATCGTGAGGATGAACTGAACCGTAAATACAATGACCTCTTCCTTGCAAAGGTGGGAGAGCTCGATTTCAGGAAGTTCTATTACCTGCGGAGCAAATTCTGCAGCGAGGCTAATCTGATCTCGGTTCATGACATAAACATTGACAATTCGGGAGCATATTGCGTATTCGGGCCTTCCGCTTTTGATACGGAAGAGCATTATAATGCCGATGATCCGGAAGAGGCCGGGATGTATTCTGCCTGCATGGAGGCTTTCATAGATGCGGTGCTGTCCTGCCGGAATCCGTTGGCATTCGTTGTAAGGACAGGAAGCAGAAACTTGGAGATGACCGATGAAGAACGTGAGAGGTTTACCAAAAGGCTTGACGAGGCAAAACAGGCAGCTGCATCCGGTGACCTTCGCATGGAAAAAATCAATCCGATGGAGTACTGTCAGTTCGTTTACGACTATGTGAACACCGACACCATCTATTCGAATGAGGCGCGCAGGCTGGCCGGCAGATATACCTACATGGGCGATATGGGACAGTATTCGCTCGGCGGTACAGGAGTGTTTTCAATCACTCTTTCGGAAGACGGAAGCTTCGGGTATTATGAAACGCCCATCAGCAGCCATATCGGTATGGGATGGTATTCGATAAACGATGACATTCTGGAGCTTTATGAACTGTACGGAAGCTCCGTCGCGGTGCGGAGGTTTAAGGTCTTAGACGGTCCTCTTTCATCGATCGTTCTCGCGTTTATTGCGGACGGGTCCGAAAACTTTATGTTCATAAAGGTTCATGACGGAGAACGGTTTATATATGAGCCCCTTAAGGATGCCCTGAAATCGCGGCAGAATGACGGCGGCTCTTTAGAAATGGCTGCCATTGACCGCAATAATATCACTCAGACCGATCTGGAATGGCTTGCAAAGCAATACTTCGATTTTGAAAACAATATGGTATACTCCGGAACCGCTCCGGGTGAGATAAGCCTTGAGGCCGCGCAGGACCTTCCGGACGGCAGCCTGATCCTTGTTCTGAGGAATACTGTCGGCGCGTTATATCAGGACTTCCTGATACTGTACTGCGACAGAGATGTCAGCATACTTGACTGGAAATATATAAATGCAACAGATTCGACCTCCCGCATCGACATCAGAGGAATACACATCGACTGCCATTATTCGCGGCAGGGATGGGAATCCGTTATCGCTGAGGGTTATATCGGGATCGCGAATGGTATGATACAGATATCTGAATGATATTAAGACCGGGTGGAGGGATCAAATTGACTTTTCGTTCAAAACAACTATTCCGCATCAGAATGCTTCACTTAATACCTGTATGCGCCGGTATTACTCTGAATGTAGTTCTGGCAAATCTGTTCTATCAGCTCAGACTGCCTTTCTTTATGGACACAGCAGGCACAATATGTGTTTCTCTGCTGCTCGGCCCGTTTTACGGAGTACTTACCGCGGTTATCTCCTGTGCGGTCAGCACCATATTTAACCCCTACGCCTTCTTTTTCTCGTTCGTATACTCGCTTGTGGCGATCTTTGCTGCCCGGTTTTCCAAGAAGAACTGCTTTGCCGACATCGGGAAGCTGTTCATGCCGGTTCTGGCATTCTCTGCCCTGACAGGTATTCTCTGCCCGGTCATAGGCTGGATCATTTCCGAGGATCTTCAGTTCTCCCTTATCACAGAAACGGCAACTGCGATCAGGACCAACACAGAAATTCCGTATAACCTGCTCTATCTGATCGTCAGCGTTCTGATGAACATTCTGGACAAGACCGTTACATGTCTGCTTGTTGTCCTGATCATGCGCATTGTGCCTGAAAGGACCAGAGAATGGTTCTCGGCCAGCAGGTGGCTGCAGAATCCTCTGAACAGGGATATCGCGGGACCGGAGGCGGACGATGACAAAGAAATCAGATTCTCTGTCAACTTCAGAACGACAGGCATGGTAGTTGTCACTTCCCTGACCATAGTGATCGCCGTGTGCTGGGTCAGCATACGAATGTACTTCTCCAATGAAAAAGAGGACAGGATACAGGAGGCTGTGGGCGCGGCAGAGCTTGCGGCGGACAACCTCGATCCTGAAAGCATAGACCTGTATCTGGCAGAAGGGAAGAATGCGCCGGGGTATGAGCACGCCGCCGCAAAGTTCCGCAGGGTATGGGAAAACTACAGGAATGTTGCCTATTTATATGTGGTCAGCGAAAAAGACGGAGTATACCGCTGCGTTCTTGACATCGAAGGCGACAAGGACGCGCCGATGCCCTATGAACCCGGTCAGGTGCTTCCTCTCGAAGAAGGTCTGAAGGATTATCTTTCAAAGCTGGCGGTCGGGGAAGAAACGGAACCGCTGGAAACGAATGACTCGTGGGGCTGGCTTATCACTGTTGCAAGTCCTGTAAGGGACGAGGCCGGGATCGCCCGGGCGTATGTCATCGCGGATGTTTCGGTTGATGACCTGACGGATTATCTGCGCGAGTTTATTATCAAAGCGGTCCTGTTTGTGGCGGG
>CAJOQS010000204.1 GCA_905236925.1 uncultured Lachnospiraceae bacterium
AAGCTTCGGATTATACTCATATCTTGCTTTCTGAAGCGGTGAAACATCCATTTTGGTACTCTCCTTTTTCATTGCTTATTTCATATGCCCGCCCCTGCCACTCGGGATCAGGCCCACTCAGTCGCGTATTCTATCATAAAAAGACGCGCAAGTAAAGAGCAAATCTTGCGCGCCGATGATCTGAGCATGTGTTATTTTGACTTTTTCAGCCGTGAAGACCGTTTGACTGTCTGATCATATCCTCTACGACAATGTCATAGATCTCGCCGACTTTACTACAGTACTCGAGGAGCTTCCAGGGCTCGTTCGTATGGAAATGGATCTTTACCATATCCTCGTCGCCGGCCGCGATAAGGCTGTTCCCCTCGAAATTCTCCGTAATGTAATCCGCGATCTCGTCCTCGTCGAGATCCTTGTCCCTTCTGTCGATCAGAAGCTGTGTGTCGTAGCGGTACGCGAACTGATCGTCTTCCGCATCGATGCTGTTAACTGCCATTTCTTTCCCTCCTGTACATTATTTTATCAGGCTGCAAAAAGCCCGTAAGCAAGCACTGCCGCGCCGAGCACGATCCTGTACCAGCCGAACGGCTTGAAATCGTGCTTTCTGATATATCCGAGCAAAAGCCTGATCACGATCATCGATACGATGAATGCCACGACCATGCCGACCGCCAGGATGACTGCCTCCGCAGAGGTAAAATGAAAACCGAACTTAACGAGCTTGAGCAAGCTCGCGCCCAGCATAACGGGCACCGCAAGGAAAAATGTGTATTCCGCCGCAACCGTCCTCGAAACGCCGATCAGCAGCGCGCCGACGATAGTCGCTCCCGAACGGGATGTTCCGGGAAAGATTGCGGCTATCACCTGGAAAATACCGATCAGCAGAGCCGTGGTATAGCTGATATCGGCTATCGCAGTGATGCGGGGCTCTCTGTCCCTGTTGCAGTTCTCGATCACGATGAACGCAATACCGAACAGGATAAGCATAATGGCAACGGTTGTATAGTTATAGAAAAGTTCCTCGAAGAGATCGTCAAACAGGATGCCGATGATCGCCGCGGGAATGCAGGATACCAGAATGTGAAACCACAGAACGAAGATGTCTGTTTTGATCCAGCTGCCTATTCCCTTGTCCGACAGCGGTTTCTCATTGTTTTTTCTCCCGAACGGCCAAAGCCTGTTCCAGAATATCACAACGACCGCAAGGATCGCACCGAGCTGGATCACAACCTGAAACATACTGTAAAACTCATCGGAGACATTGAGCGTAACAAACTCGTTCAACAGGATCATATGACCTGTGCTGCTGATCGGCAGCCATTCCGTGATCCCCTCGATAATACCGAACAGGATCGCCTTTAGTATTTCAATAAAGCTGTTCATTTCCACTTTCTCTTTCTCCTTTTCATTTTCCTTATTTATCGATCCGGGGATCAGTCATGACATATGATCCCGAGCGACGCGATATCATTAAAGAATCCGGGGTAGCTCTTCCTGACGGCTTCCGCTCCGGACAGAACACCTCCTGTGCGGCTCAGCAGAAGTGCCATCGACATAACGATGCGGTGGTCATTGTGTCCGAGGACCGGCTCCGACGGCTTGCTGAGCTTTCCCGCCCTGATCACTATATCGTTCTCTCCGGCCGTTGCTTCTATTCCGAATCGCGACAGCTCCTCACACATAACCTGTCCGCGGTTGCTCTCTTTTATCTTCAAACGCGCGGTTCCGGAAAAATGCCCGCCGTTGTTTGCCGCGGCAACAGCAAATAAAACGGGGCCCAGATCGGGACAGTCGGATATATCGATATCGGGACATCCGTTTTTCAGCTCTTCAAAGAAACCCCTGTACACACGGTCGCCCTGAAGGCTTCCGGGATCAAGACCTTCGACTTCAACCTCTCCGCCTATCGTGTTAAAAGCCTCCAGAAATGCGGCATTGGAATAGTCGCCCTCAACAGCAGCATCAACCGATGAACACTTCTGTCCTCCTCTTACTACAAGTGTAGTGGAATTGGCCTTTTCTATCTCCACTCCGGCGAGACGGAGCGCACTGATCGTCAGATCAACGTAGGAACCGCTCTCCACAGGCGGCAGGAGCCGTATCATGCTGTCCCCCTCCAGGAAGGGAAGAGCAAACAGGAGTCCCGTGATAAACTGACTGCTGACATTGCCGGGAAGTGTATATTCGCCCGGTTTCAGCCTTCCTTCAACATAAATATGATCATCCTTTTTTTCAAAGATGATGCCCCGCTCTCTGCAGATATCTTCATATATCCCGAAAGGACGCGACAAAAGGGTCGGGCTTCCGAAAAACCTTGAAGGCTTTCCAGTGAGCATGGCTATCGCCATGAAAAACCTCATTGTGCTTCCGCTCTCTCGGCAGTAAAAATCCACGGGCTCCGGGCCCTGATACACACCGACGCCTTCACCCGTTACTGTAACGGTATTCCCTTCAATCTCCGCTTTGGCGCCGAGTGCTTTTATGCAGTCGATCGTCGCAGCTATATCCTGAGACAGGTCGACATTGCGGATGATACTTTTTCCCGCGGCAAGTGCGGCACAGATAATGTGCCTGTGGGCCATACTCTTTGAGGGCGGCGCGGTAATCCTTCCCCGCGCGACCGATCTGTCAATTTTAATGTCCATGCTGTCACCGTTCCCGCTCAACCCGCCAGATAATCAATGGCTTCAATATAACCGTTCAGTCCGTGCCCGCTGATCGTCTTGACGCATGCCGCACGTATGTAGCTGGTCTTCCGGAAATCCTCACGTGAATCAACGTCCGAAATATGAACCTCTATCATCGGAATCGACACCGCCTTCGCAGCATCGAGTATCGCGATGCTCGTATGTGTATATGCTCCGGGATTGATCACGATCCCGTCCGCATTTCCGTAGGCCTGCTGGATGTAATCCACAAGATCGCCCTCATTATTGCTCTGCAGCAGCTCAACCTCTATGCCTTTTTGTGCGCAATGCTCCCTGATCATATCGCACAGTCCTTCGTAGCTCTGTTTTCCGTAAATGCCGGGTTCCCTGATGCCGAGCATGTTAAGGTTCGGTCCGTTTATGACTCTGATCTTCATAAATCTGTGTCTCCTGCACTTCAATGCGCTTATCTGTTAAGAAAAAACCGGGTTATCTCTTCCGCCCTGTCTTCGTCGATCTTTGTATCCAGAAAATACTCCGCTGCGGCAACCGCCTGCCTTACCAGCATCCTCAGACCTCCCTGCGCGGGAATGCCCATACTCCTTGCCTGCTTCATAAGTTTCGTCTCGGACGGATTGGCGATGACATCCGTCACTCCCTTCAGCTTCTTAAAGCCCGTAAGGTCGACCGGCCTTGCGTCCACATTTGGAAACATGCCGACCGGTGTGGCGTTAACTATAAAGTCTGCATCCGAATACTTTCCGATCGCCTCTTCGTAGGTTATTGCGCCGTCTCTTCCGCTGCGGCTGACGTTTCTGATCACTTCCGCTCCAAGTGCTTCACACACAGCTCTCGCGGTTTTTGAAGTACCGCCGGTTCCGAGGATCAGGACCGCACTACCCTTGTAGTCCAATCCCGAGCTTTCCATCAGATTCTTCAGCCCCGTGAAATCCGTATTATAGCCGTACAGAACTCCGTTCCTGTTTACCACGGTATTGACCGCCCCGATCGCAGCGGCTCTCTCATCTATGTGATCCAGAAAAGGGATCACTTCTTCCTTGTACGGGATCGTGACATTAATACCCTTAAAGTCCTTTGCCCTCATAAAGGCTTCCAGCTCTCCGCGCGGTATCTCCTTCAGGACATAGTCATAATCACCGATCTGTCCGTGGATCTCCCTGGAAATGCTGTGCCCCAGCTTTTCACCGATCAAGCCGTATTCCATGCCGCTCTCGCCCCTTCCTTAACGTTCTGCCCGTACGAATAACCTGCTTACGAGAACCAGTCGGTCCCGAACCGTCCGCAGAGGACGTCGTACAGCACCAGCGCAGTCATGCTGTCCACAACAACCCTTGCCCTGTGAATGATCGCGGGATCATGCCTGCCCTTTATCTGAAGATCGGCATTCTCCATCGTTTTCAGATCAATGCTCTTCTGCTCCGCGTATATCGAAGGCGTGGGCTTTACTGCGCAGCGGAACAGGATGGGCATGCCGTTTGTTATGCCTCCGTTGACTCCGCCGTTATTGTTGGTGAGCGTTACGATCCTGCCGTCCTCGTTCCTTATCGGGTCGTTGAATTCACTTCCGAGACCGTTCACAAGGTCAAAGCCTGCACCGAACTGAACTCCCTTGATCGCGGGGATGCTGTAAAGCGCATGTGAAAGAACGCCCTCTATCGTATCGAACCAGGGCTCTCCCGCTCCGGCCGGCATTCCGGTAACCGCGGTTTCAAGTACTCCTCCGACACTGTCTCCTTTTTCCGCCACGCTCTCGGCGGCCTTCCTCATAAGCTCGCCTGCTGCCTTGTCGAGAACAGCGAAGGCCGAACCGTTCAACCCCTCAATATCCTCCGCATAATTTCCGAAGGCCCTGTCCTCTATATCAGCAAGAGCTGCAATATGAGTTCCTATCGCTATTCCTTTTCTGCGGAGCGCAGGTATCACCACAGCTCCGGCTGCAACTATCGCAGCTGTGATCCTTCCGCTGAAATGTCCGCCTCCGCGATAGTCCTCAAAACCATGGTACTTGCACTGTGCGGCATAATCGGCGTGTCCGGGTCTTGCGATCCTCGGCGCCTGTTCATAGTCCGAGCTGTGCTGAGCCGTGTTCGATATAAGAATACACAGCGGTGTGCCCGTTGTCCGTCCGTTAAAGACTCCGCTTACAATGCTGAACTCGTCTGCCTCCACTCTGGCTGTCGAAATACTGCCCGCAGGTCTCCGCAAAGTCAGCTGCGAAGCGATGAAGGCTTTATCAACCTCCAGCCCCGGAGTCAGTCCGTCCAGAACAGCTCCTATATAGGGCCCGTGGCTTTCACCGAACAGCGTTATCTGCACGTTCTGTCCGAAACTGTTTTTCATGGTGCTCCTCTCTTCCGTGTGATCCGGATCATCCTCTTACGAGCTCAAGTCCTGCCTTTGCCTCTTCAAGCGTCATATCCCGCAATTCGAAGGTTCCTGCCGCGGGAACCCATACCGAGGAGATCGTCCGCCCTGTTCCCTTCTTATCGTGTGAAACGGCGTCAAGCGCCCTGTCTATGTCGAAGCTTGCGTGCTCCGGCAATCCATACGCGGCCAGAACCGCCGACAGACGCTTTCTGACCTCCGGAGCGCACATAGCGGTCATCCCGAGTGCCACACACTCCCCGTGCAGAAGCCGTCCGTCCGAGGAAACCTCGATCCCGTGCCCGAGAGTATGACCGAAATTCAGGACCTTTCTGAGTCCAGCTTCCTTCTCGTCCTCTTCAACGACTCTGCGCTTGAGATCCACCGCCTTCGCTATGATATCCATGATGTCATCATCCGGCGATGCCTTCTCGATCTGCGCGAAAAACTCCGAGTCAAAGGTCAGGGCCATTTTGATGACCTCCGCCATTCCGTTGGCCTTCTGCCTTTTGTCGAGTGTATCAAGTACATCAGGATCGATAATTACCTTTTTTGGCTGATAGAACGTTCCGACAATGTTCTTGACTCCGCCGAAATTCACTCCCGTTTTCCCTCCGACAGAGGAATCGACCTGTGAAAGAAGAGTTGTCGGAACATTGTAAAAATCTATGCCCCGCATATAGCAGGATGCGGCGAATGCGGCCACGTCACCCACGACTCCGCCGCCTACTGCCACTACACAGTCCTTTCTCGTAAAACCGTTATCGAGCATCATCTGCTGGAGCTTCGCAAAGGTCTCCAGGGTCTTGTTATCCTCTCCCCCGTCTGTCACGGCGATCACAGGCTTGCCGCATGCAGCCGCGACGGTCTCGGAATAACCGGAGGGCACATTGCGGTCGGTTACGACAAGAACCCTCCTGTCAAGCCTGCATTCGTCACCGATGCGTGCAAGAAGTCCTCTCTCGATCCGGATATCATACTCATATCCCGGAATATTTACGGAAACAGTCATATTCTCACCATTCTCTCACTAATCAAACAAAAATCCGGCCTTGTGCGGCATAACACCCCGTTCGCAAGGTCGGATTCAATTCATTTTTATTTCTTGAAGCTGTCCTTTAACGAAACACTTCTGTTAAATACAAGATGATCCGCACGGCTGTCACGATTATCGAGGCAGAAGAAACCGACTCTCATAAACTGGAAGGTAGGAGCGTTGATACCTGTTCTATCCTCCACTTTGTCAAACTCTTCCGCGATATCGACCATGCTCTTCTCGACCTTGCAGCCCGTAAGAACGGTCAGACTGTCGGGGTTGAGGGCCTCGAGGAAATTCTTATCGGGTCCGTCGGGCTCGGGGTCACTGAAGAGATTGTCGTAGAGACGAACCTCCGCATCGATGCAGTTGGCCTGATCCACCCAGTGAATGGTCGCGCCCTTTACCTTACGTCCGTCTGCGGGGTCTCCTCCGCGGGATTCGGGATCATATTCGCAGAAGACCTCGACAACATTGCCGTTCTCATCCTTTCTGCAGCCTGTGCAGGTAACAAGATAAGCACCCTTCAGACGAACCTCGTTGCCGGGGAACAATCTCTTGTACTTCGGGATGGGCTCCTCCATGAAATCATCCTCCTCGATCCACAGATCGCGCGAGAAGGTGATCGTATGGGTTCCGGAGTTTTCAACCGCGGGATTGTTCTCAACCTCGAAGGTTTCGGTCTTGCCCTCCGGATAATTGGTCACGGTAAGCTTTACGGGATGAAGCACCGCCATCGTACGTGTGGCGGTCAGGTTAAGGTCATCCCTCAGACACCTTTCAAGTACGGCAAATTCGATAACATTCGGACTCTTGCTGACGCCGATCGTCTCGCAGAAATTCCGGATGGAGCCTGCGGTATAGCCCCGGCGGCGAAGTCCGCAGAGCGTAGGCATTCTGGGATCGTCCCAGCCTGAAACGTAATGCTCCTCAACAAGCTGGCGGAGCTTTCTCTTGCTCATGACCGTATGGTCAATGCCGAGTCTGGCGAATTCTATCTGTCTGGGCTTGTGGTAGGGAATCGAAACATTGTTGACAACCCAGTCGTACAGCGGTCTGTGGTCCTCATACTCCAGAGAGCAGAGCGAATGGGTGATCCCCTCGAGCGCATCCTGGATGGGATGAGCGAAATCATACATCGGGAAGATGCACCACTTCGTACCCTGACGGTGGTGATTTATGTACTTGATCCTGTAGATAACGGGATCACGCATGTTAAAGTTGCCGCTTGCCAGATCGATCTTGGCGCGAAGGGTCATCTTGCCCTCTTCAACCTCGCCGTTCTTCATCTTCTCGAAAAGAGCAAGGTTCTCCTCAACAGGTCTGTCACGGTAGGGCGACCTTGCGGGAGTGGTCGTATCTCCGCGGTATTCCTTGAACTGATCGGGCGTAAGCTCGCAGACATACGCAAGTCCCTTTTTTATAAGCTCGACCGCATACTCGTAATCTTTCTCAAAATAATCGGAACCATAGAAGAAACGATCGCCCCAGTCAAAGCCCAGCCAGTGGATATCCTGCTGGATGTTAACGACATACTCAGTATCTTCCTTTGCGGGGTTTGTATCATCCATACGAAGGTTGCAGATACCTCCGAACTTCTCCGCCATTCCGAAATCTATGCACAGTGCCTTGCAATGGCCTATATGCAGATATCCGTTAGGCTCCGGAGGAAATCTCGTGTGGACGGTCTTGCCCTCAAACTGACCTCCCTCGCCAATGTCCTCCTTTATGAAATTGTAGATAAAGTTGGTATTCTCGGATACCTCTGCCTCAGCGGCATTGTTTACAACTTCAGCCATCTCATAAGCTCCTTCTGTAAAATCTTCTGCTAATTCTATTACACTTGCGTGATAATATCAAGTGACTATCCGTTGATAGCCGTTATCTTCTCCTTGGGAAGAGTTACCATTATTGTATACTCAAGCAGATCGGAATCGACTGGTTTCGAAATGAATCCGTTAAAGCCCTCCGCCAGATACTGTTCCTTTGCGCCGACGACAGCATTTGCGGTAAGCACAATGAAGGGCGTATTCTCATTAGGTCCTCCCGGGATCGCCTTAATGGCCTTCATAGCTTCAATTCCGTCCATGCCGGGCATCATATGATCCATGAGGATCAGGTCATATTTGTTCTTAGATGCCAGATCCACTGCTTCCCGTCCGCTCCCGGCGTCGGTTATTATTACCTTTGTCTTTTTCAGAAGCGCCCTGAACAGCCTGAGATTCATATCCGTATCATCAACGATGAGGATCTGGGCGGTGGGAGCGGTAAAGATCTCGTGATAGGAATACTCGCTGACGGCCTGCTTCTTTACTCTTGTCTCAAAATCGCCCACCGGAGATCCGTCAACGACCTTCTGCCTCAGTTCAAAAGAAAAAACAGAGCCTTTCTCGTATTCGCTTTCAACCTTGAGTTCCGAGCCCATAAGCTTGAGCAGTTCAAAGGTGATCGACATACCCAGGCCGGTTCCCTCAATGCCGCGGTTCTTTTCATTATCGATGCGCTCGAATTTTTTGAAAAGCTTCTCCATATCCTCCGGTTTGATTCCGAGTCCCGTGTCCTCTACCTCGAAACGGATCACAACCTCTTTTCCGGCGGAGTCGGCGGAGCTTTCAACAACATTGGCTCTGAACCATACATAGCCTTTCCGGGTATATTTAACCGCATTGGACAGGAGATTTGTAAGGATCTGCCTGATCCGGATGTCGTCTCCGCGCAGCCTTGCGGGAATACTCCTGTCAACGCTTATTTCAAGCGAAAGGTTTTTGCTTTCCGCCCTTACCTTTGCCATATTGTAAACATCATAGAACAAGCTCGCCGTATCGTAATCAGCGGGAACGATCTCCATTTTGCCGGATTCGATCTTTGACAGATCAAGAATATCGTTGACAATATTGAGCAGATTGCGGCCGGCGGCTTTAATGTCGAACGCATAATCCCTGACCGCCCCTTCGCTGCTTTCCCTGAGTATCATCTCGTCCATTCCGAGAACGGCAGTGATAGGCGTGCGGATCTCATGTGACATGCGGGCAAGGAATTCTGACTTGGCACGGTTGGCATTCTCCGTAACCTGTTCTCTGATCCTCGCATCCGTCAGTGCGTCGTTTTGGATAAATATATAGATAATAAAACACGAAAAAGCCGAAGCCACATACGAAAAATCCTCGTCCGGGCGGAACATCAGCCAGATCCCTATGAACATTGGGAAGAAAAAATAAGTACTCAGAGCAATGGCTTTCTTATATCCCAGTGATATGATCTCTTTGAAGAAGGAAATAAAGAGAAAACCGATGCCGATCATCGGAATGATGCTGATATAATCATGCCACTCTCCGTAAAGAAAGGTCCTGTTTTCATCGATAACAAAAAGCTTTCCGTTCACGCAGCCGATAATGACCCAGATAGTGTCCAGGATCGCGGCCGTGCCGATAATATACAGAACCGGCGTGGAAAAGACGCTTTTGTTATGAACCGTCATGATAACATATACCGTAAACGCCATGCAGCAGACATTTGTGAAAATGAAGGCCAGCGCGTTTACAAAGATCAGAAGCGCGGCACTTTCCGTCCTTCCCTGGAGCGCATAGGTCATCGCATCAACAAAAAGGCCCACGATCACACAGAGAGTGATCGTTATAAAAATAGTTGCTCTTTTGTCGTGCTCCCGACGATACTGCGGTATTATGGATGCCAACAACAGGATCATGAATATAAAAGATACCACTTCTGCCGTAATAATGATATCGCTCATCTTCCTTCGCTCCTTTGCCCGCTTTTATACCTAATATACTAAGCGTTTTCCTCGTCTTTAGCAACACCGGCGGACAGCAAAAATTCATCGATTGTTCATGTTTTTTTAATCCACGAGCGGACCTTTTGGGATATAATGGGATTCAGATGCAGACAGGAACGCGTCCGCCAAGGAGGTAATATGACAGCAGCACAGATACAGGAGGACATCAAGGCCCGCCTTTCGAATATAGAAAATATGCTTCCGGCGTCCATGCCGAGAGTCAGCGAGGATATGATCAGGGACAGTCTCATGTCTGACGAGTTCCTGGACTTTATCAAGATCAACATGATGCCGGTGGAACAGCTGATGACCTTTTATCAGTGTGCGATCATGCAGGTCGAGACGAAATTCAATATCCTTAACGAGCAGTTCTCCCTGAGTCTGGACAGGAATCCGATCCAGTCGATCAAGTCCCGGGTCAAGTCCTATGACAGCATCATGAAGAAAATACGCCGCAAGAAGATCGGTCTTTCGATCGAGGATATCGAGGACAAGATGAACGATATCGCAGGCGTCCGGGTCATCTGCTCCTACGTCGACGACATCTATCTTCTCGCCGATTGTCTTCTCAGTCAGGACGATGTTATCCTGGTCGAGCGCAAGGATTATATCAAGGATCCCAAGCCCAGCGGCTACCGGAGCCTTCATCTGATCATCAAGGTTCCGATCTATCTCCAGAACGAGAAAAAAGAAGTCAAGGTCGAAGTTCAGCTGAGGACCATCGCGATGGACTTCTGGGCAAGTCTTGAGCACTCTCTTCATTACAAGCGCTGCCAGGCGGACGGAGCGGAGTGCGGCGAAGCCGAAGAGCTTGCGGGCGAGCTGATCGAATGCGCAAAGGAAAGCGCAAGACTTGACGCGAAGATGCAGGAGATCAGAGACCGGATCGCGGAGCTTTCCGGAGAATCATAAACCGCAGACAACGTAAGCGGTAACAGTACAGTGGGGGTTAATCAATATGGATTACAATCAGGAAATGATACACGGCATAGTAGAAAAACAGCGCGAATTCTTTCTTTCGGGCAGAACTCTCGATATCAAATGGCGCAAGGAACAGCTCAGAAAGCTTGCTTCTGCGGTTTCACGCCACAGCAGGGAGCTTGAAGATGCGCTTTGCAGGGACCTCGGAAGAAGCAGCGCGGAGGCCTATTTCTGTGATATAGGCACAGTTATCCTTGAGACCAATGAGACTATACACGGTCTCAGGCGCTGGGCAAGGCCCGAAACGCATTTCAGCGGCCTGCTCTGCTTCCCGAGTATTTTTACCAAGGTCTACAGAATGCCCTACGGCGTTTCACTGATCATAAGTCCCTTTAATTTCCCGATCCTGCTCTCTTTAGGAGTCCTCGCAGCCGCTATTGGCGGAGGCAATACCGCCGTCATCAAGTGCAGCTCGAAAACACCCAACTGCACCAGAGTCATGGCTGATATCATCGCCGAGATATATCCGCCCGAGTTCGTAACGGTCATCGGCGGCGGACACGATGTTGCCGATATGTGCCTTGACGAGCGCTTCGACAAGATATTCTATACCGGCTCCCCGAAGGTTGCCTCACACGTCCTTGAAAAAGCCGGCAGATACCTTACTCCGGTGGCTCTTGAGCTTGGCGGGGAAACCGGAAACTGGTGCATTGTCAGAAAGGATGCGGACCTCCGTGACGCGGCCCGCAAGATAGCATTCTTTAAGCTCTGCAATTCGGGACAGATCTGTATCAATATCAATCAGGTCGCTGTAGCAAGAGAAGTTGCCGACGAATTCCTTGAGCTCCTTAAGGAGGAATTCACGCGTCAGATCGGTGATGCACTGACCAATCCCGAATACCCTCACCTCGTTGGAAAAGCCGCATATGACAAGTGCGCGAACGAGGCCGCTTTATACACAGACAGGACCGTTTACGGCGGAAAAGGCGATGAGACCACTTTCCGGTTTGAGCCGACCGTGATATACCCTGTCCGTATCGACGAGCCCATCGTCAATCACGAGCTTTTCTGTCCGCTGCTTCCGGTCGTTCCTTTTTACGATGCCTACGTGGACGAGCTCATGAAGACCATCGCCTCCCGCGAACACGGACTTGCTCTGTATGTCTTCACCAAAAACAGGAAATGGGCCAAAAAGGTCATGCAGACCCAGCAATACGGCGGAGGCTGTATCAATGAAGTCTGCGTTCACATCATGGTCAAGGGCGTTCCCTTCAACGGAACCGGACATTCCGGAATGGGCGCTTACCACGGGAAATGGGGCTTCAGGGAATTCACTCATCCTTCGACCGTGCTGGTCGGATCGAATCATTTCAATCTGCCCCTTCGTGAGCATCCGTACACCGAAGGCAAGCTTAAAATGATCAAGACATTTGAAAAGTAAACTTGTTAGTTTCCGGATTAGATGATAAAATGTACGTGTAGGATTTTGCTCTTCAGATTCGGAGGCTTTCTGGCCATGAAACTACTAAACAAGATTAAAGAAGCATATCATAAGGTCTATGTGAATCTTATCGAAGGCCGCGATCTGTGGCAGCTGCTGCTTAATATCGCCGTGGTTGTCGCGATCGTGGGCGGTCTCGTATCTGCCATTATTTCCGTTGCACTGAAAAATTCACCGATAGCTATTGCCGCCTTTGTAGCAACATGTCTGTTCGGTGTTGTCTGTCTGACATTATCCATCAGGTCAAAAGACATCATCTATGCGGCGGTGCTCTTCTGTCTTGTTGCCGACTTTATACTTTTCCCCGTAATGTTCTTTACATCCGGCGGTATTCACGGCGGAATGCCTATCTGGATGGTGCTCGGACTCGTTATCGGCTGGGTAGTCATCAGAAACAACAAAATCCTCTATATTGTTTACGGTCTCGGTCTGGCTTTCCAGTGCGGATGCATACTCTACGCCGAATACCATCCCATATCTGTTATTTCCTTTGAATCCGAACGCGCAGTAGTTGTCGATGTGATCCAGTCTCTTATCCTTGTATCGCTTATCTTCGGCACTGTTTTCAGATTGTACAGCCATGCCTACGAGAAGAAGAAGCAGGAGCTTGATTCCGCCAATGCCCAGCTTTCGGAGGCCAACGAGAGGATCACCTTCCAGGCCATGTATACCCTCGCGAAAACCATTGACGCAAAGGACCGGTACACGAAGGGGCATTCGATGCGTGTTGCGGAGTATTCCGGAATGATCGCTAAAAGACTCGGCCTTTCTTCCGAAGAGGTCGAGGAGATCACAAATATGGCGCTGCTCCATGACATCGGGAAAATAGGCGTTCCGGATGCCATAATCAACAAACCGTCCAAGCTTTCCGCCGACGAATATTACATTATCCAGAAGCATCCCGGTGTCGGCTTTGACATTCTCTCGGAGATGCCTGAGATGAAGGATATCGGTGTCGGCGCGAGATGGCACCATGAGCGATACGACGGAACCGGTTACCCCGACGGACTTAAAGGCACTGAAATTCCTCTTCCCGCAAGGATCATCGGTGTTGCGGACGCCTATGATGCTATGACCAGCAACCGCAGCTACAGAAAGTTCCTGTCTCAGGAAAACGTCAAACGTGAGCTTGAGGAAGGGCGCGGAACCCAATTTGACCCCGGTATCGTCGATATAATGCTTCAGATCGTACGGGAGGATAAACTTTATGCTTTGCACGAGCAGTGAGGATAACATCGAGGAGTTTTACAGGCATGCTCTGAGCGAAGGCATTTCGAAGGAGCAGCTGTTCTCTTCAGACAACCTTAAAGAATATATAGACACATCCGTCGACGGATACCGCAAATATCCTCTGTTTGTGGATATGTTCAAGGGCAACTACAATGAAGCCGTCCTCTCTCGGATGATGAATATCGATTACAAAAGCCGTATCGGTCGTATTGCGGGGATCGCCAGCAGTGAAAACTACGAATCGGTCATGCTCCTTGAGCCCCCGTGTTCGGAGAAAGTAAGCATGCTCCAATACTTTAAGATAGCTAAAATATCCGATTACATGCTGTATTTCAGGCCGTCACTTCACCGGCAGCAAAACTACGAGGATTATGCTCTGTCAAAGAGGAAACCCTATCTCGATGAAAAAACCTGGTATGTCTATGTATTCGTGACCAAGGGTGAGTTCCAGCGCCACGGTTACGGCAAGAAGCTTATGCATGTGGCCTGTTCCTTCGCCGACAAGACCGGCACCCGCATCTGCCTCGAAACGAATCAGGACGCAAACGTCGCAATGTACGAGCAGTTCGGCTTTAAGTTGAAGGAT
Source organism: uncultured Lachnospiraceae bacterium (assembly GCA_905236925.1). Taxonomy (GTDB): domain Bacteria; phylum Bacillota; class Clostridia; order Lachnospirales; family Lachnospiraceae; genus RUG11977. Next base: position 14,101 of record CAJOQS010000204.1, read on the forward strand.
ACCTCGGTCTACAAAAACCGGATGGACCACTTTGTAATGGTTTACGGGGAGTAGGGCGATAATTGTCGGAACCCTGATCTGTTATTAATCTATGTAAGCATGAACCGCAAGCTTGCTTGCTGATTCATGCTTTTAACTTTCCAATAGAGGAGCCTTGTTATGAAAGTCGTTCTGGATCATCTTACTAAAAAATTCCCCAACCGAAATAAAAAAATCGGCGGCTATGTAGTAGCAGTCAATGATTTCACCTTTGAGATCCCGGATGGGAAGCTCATAGGTCTGTTGGGACCGTCGGGTTGCGGAAAAAGTACAACTTTAAACCTTATTTCCGGACTGGAAATGCCCACGGAAGGCCGTGTTTTCTTCGGAGACGACGACGTTACGAACCTTCCGCCCGAAAACAGGGGCGTCGGACTCGTTTTCCAGAACTACGCACTGTATCCGCATCTGACCGTTGAGAAAAACATTATGTTCCCGCTTCAGAATTTCCGCGGGGATCAGAAGCTTACCAAGGAGCAAATGAAAGAAAAGGCGCTTGAAGCAGCCAAGCTCGTTCAGATAGAAGGTCTTATGGAGAGAAAACCCAACGAGCTTTCCGGCGGACAGCAGCAGCGAGTTGCGATTGCACGAGCATTGGTCAAGAGGCCGAGGATACTGCTTCTTGACGAACCCTTATCCAACCTCGATGCGCGTCTCCGCCTTCAGACCCGTGAGGAGCTCAGGCGTATCCAGAACGAGACCGGGATAACGACTGTTTTCGTTACGCATGACCAGGAGGAGGCGATGAGCATCTCCGATATCATACTGGTCATGAAGGACGGTGTGTTGCATCAGGCGGGAAAACCTCAGGACGTTTATGACGACCCGGTCAATCTTTTTGTGGCCAAGTTCCTCGGAACTCCGGCTATCAATGTATTTAAGGGACGCATTCGTGACGGAAAGCTCTGGATAGGAAACGACGATGTTCTTGATATAAAGAGAACCTCTGACTGCGACGTATATGTTGCGATACGACCGGAAGGCTTCATCGTAGACGACAACGGTAGAATGAACTGCACTCTCATCCGCCGCGAAGTCATGGGACGTGATTCCAGTGTGGTTGCTGAAAACGGTGCCTTCGTCGGACAGAGCATCCGGGCTATAATCAGTTCTGAGACTCAGGTCGACACCTCGCGACAGAATATACGCTTCAGCCTGAAGCCCTCGAAGGTATACCTTTTTGACCGCAATACCGAAGAAAGGATCCCCTTTACCGTATGAAAAACAATCTGAAGGCCTGGCTCTATCTCCTTCCGGCCATTCTTTTCCTGGGTGTTTTCATGGTCTACCCGCTGATAGACGTAATAGTCTACTCCTTCGAGGAGGGCTACAATTTCGCCTCTCAGACCTATTCGGGGACCGGCCTGTACAATTATTCCTATGTCCTTCGGGATCCCTATTTCACACAGGCCCTTAAGAACACCTTTATCATAGTTATCATTACGGTTCCGCTCTCGACGGGCTTTGCACTGCTTATTTCGGTAGGACTCAGCAGTATCCCGAAGCTTCGCGAGCTGTATCAGACAGTTTTCTTCCTGCCGTATGTTACGAACACTCTCGCGGTCGGACTGGT
>CAJOQS010000205.1 GCA_905236925.1 uncultured Lachnospiraceae bacterium
GGTTAAACTCACTATCAGCGCAGGTAAGGAATATGTACAGCTTCCCGATGTCACGAATCGTGATTTCACTTCGGCGAAGGCTCTTCTTGAGGCATATACCTTTACTGTTGTTCCGCTGAACGAATACAGCGATGTTACGGAAGAGGGCAAGGTTATCAGAACCGAACCCGAATCACTCAATATGGTTCTTAAGGAATCCGAGGTCATCGTTTACATCAGTCTCGGCCCCGAATCCAAGAAGGTTACGGTTCCTTCGCTGATCGGATATACCAAGGCACAGGCGCAGCAGCTTCTTGCGGATGCAGGTCTTGCAGCGGGAAAGGCCTCCAAGGTATTCTCGGACGAGTATGCTTCCGGTATTGTATGCGCTCAGGCCATACCTGCCAATACTCTTGTGGATGAGGGCACCAAGGTTGCGTTCTCTGTCAGCAAGGGCTCGCAGAATGCAGGCGGTGACAGCGACACCGGTGACTCCGGAGATGCCGGTGAAGGCGGCGACGGAGAGCCTGTAGGCTGATCCTATTTTAAACAGTATCAAATAAAGGGCTATTCTTGGTCAGGTAGCCCTTTCACTTTTTATTAAAGGTTTTTTGAGAGGTATTTCGAAAAGGTGCAAGGAAAGATAATCAAGGGAATTTCTGGATTCTATTACGTTGATTGCGGGGATGAGGGGCTCTATACCTGTAAGGCCAAGGGCGCATTCCGCAATGAAGGCGTCATGCCTCTTGTCGGAGACAATGTCGTCATTGATGTCACCGATCCTTCGAAAAAGGAAGGCAACATCAATTTGATAGAAGAGCGCAAGAATTCTCTTATCAGACCCGCTTCGGCCAATATAGACCAGGCACTCGTGGTTTTCGCGGCTGCCAAGCCCGATCCCAATTTCAATCTTCTTGACCGTTTTCTCGTGATGATGCAGAAGCAGCAGATCCACACGGTGGTGTGCTTCAACAAGACCGATATAGTAGGCGATGATGATGTGGCAAGGCTTGAGAAGGCCTACGAGCTCTGCGGTCACGAGGTTCTGTTCGTGAGCGTCAGGGAACAGGTCGGGATCGACAGGATCAGGCAGGTCCTCGCAGGGAAGACAACGGTTCTTGCCGGACCTTCCGGTGTCGGGAAATCCTCTCTGATGAACCTTCTTGCGCCCGAAGCAAATATGGAGACCGGGGAGCTTTCAAAAAAGATCGAACGCGGAAAGCAGACCACGCGCCACACCGAGCTCATAAAGATAGCGCAGGGTACATATCTCTGTGATACTCCCGGCTTCACATCTCTATATGTGACCGATATCGACAAGGATGAATTGCGCGATTATTTTGTTGAATTCAACGCGTACAGGGACAATTGCAGGTTTGACACCTGCAGACACATCAGGGAGCCCGGCTGCGCGGTCAAGGAGGCACTTGAAGAAGGCAGGATAAGCCGCATCAGATACGACAATTACTGCCTGATGTTTGAAGAACTTGAGAAACAGGAAAAGCGGAAATACTGACCGGAGGTCTTCGGATGGATAAGATACTGGCACCCTCTATACTGGCAGCCGATTTCATGAGACTCGGCGAACAGATACGCACAGTCCGCGATGCAGGAGCGGAATATCTTCATTATGACGTGATGGACGGCATTTTTGTTCCGAGCATTTCCTTCGGACTTCCCGTGCTCAAATCTGTCAGGACGGGGACGGATATGTTCATAGACTGCCATCTGATGATCACCGAACCCTACAGATATATCGGGGAGTTTGCGAAAGCGGGCGCGGATTCAATCACTGTCCATGTTGAGGCCTGCAAGGAGCACGGATGTGCCGAGACGATCGGACTTATCAGAGAATATGGCAAAAAGGCCGCTGTTTCGCTTAATCCCGGCACTCCGGCAGATGAGATTGCGCCTTTTCTTGATCTTGTGGATATGGTCCTTGTTATGTCGGTTGAACCCGGATTCGGAGGGCAGAAGTTTATCGAAAGCACCAATGGCAAGGTTGAGCGGCTTGTCGAGCTCAGAAGCAAGAAGGGACTTGGTTTTGATATAGAGGTTGACGGAGGCGTTACCGCCGACAACCTTGCTTCGATCATTGACGCGGGAGTTAATGTCATCGTGTCCGGAAGCAGTATCTTTAAGGGTGACATTGAGGCCAATGTCAGACATTTCAAGGATGTTATGAACAGATAAGGGGCGGCTATGAAGGTATCTGATATTAAGATCGGGGATCTCCTTGAGATTTACATCAGGAGAGACGGCTACAACTATAAGGTTATCAGCAAGGTCGAATATGTTGATGAGCAGAGGGTCGGGGTAACTCCGATCGCGAGCAGGACAAAGCTGTTCCGGTTCAGGGACACCGATGTTGTTGATATCGTATACAGAACCGAGGACAACAGCTGGAAATGGAGCCGTGTACAGGCCGGAACAGCAAGCCTGAAGGATGGCTCGAAGCTTCATGTGTTCGTTCCCGGCTCGGCAGCGGAGTCCTTTAACAGGCGCAACACCTACAGGCTGCCCATGGCGAAGGATATCACCATAGCCTACGAGATACTGAAAACAGGCGGTTTTGTTTCAAGGCAGACCGGTACGGAAGAGGACGGAAGTGCTGTTGACACAACACCGGATTCGCTTCTTGACAGAACACTTAAGGAGATCAGCGAGAGCTACAGCGAAGAGACAAGCAAGGCCTTCCTGAAAGACCTGAGTGAGGGCGGAGCAGCGATACTTTCTGATGCCGAGCTTAAAAAGGGTGATATTGTCAGCTTCGAACTGCCCTTCGGGCAGGATAAGGTCAGCTGCCGTGCGGTCGTAATGAGAGTGACGGAGCCGGATAAGAGATTCATGTATGCCCACGGATACGGACTGAGCTATATTGAGACCAGCAGAAATTATATGAATTTCTTTGTCAGTGAGCAGAGAAGGATGCTGAACGAGAGCAGATATGATTAAGATCCGGATTCAGGGTCGGTTGATGCGGGGACCGCAAAGAGCGACATAAGCATCGACGGTTTTTACGACTTCCTTGACATCCACGGGATGCAGGAAAAGACCCTTGATAAGAGATTTGTCAATGCAGGACATGATCCTGATCATGGCGACCTTTTCTCCGAGCATGAAAATAGAGAGACCTTCTTTGAGAACAAGGTCCCTTACGTAAGTAAGTACTTCAGGCTTCTCGAGAATGGCATCGTCAGCAAAAAGAACAACTGAATCGGGAATGTCGGTCTCGTTCTGAAGCGCTGTTAAATCAGCGGGAAGAGAAACTGGCTCACCGCCTATGGAATTAAAGCGATCGCTCAGGGCCATCTGAATGAAGCCCTTCGCTGAAGCTGAAATGATCCATACTTTGAGCATATATACTCCTTGACATTGACAGATACATTTTTATATGTTACAAAATAACCTAAACCACATTTTTTGTCAAGGTCGTTACGATATGCTGAATTATTGTTTCGAAAGTGTGAATAATTCAAATAATCCTATGTGATGCGAATGCTCACGGGAGGAAAGGCGGCATATGGGCACTTCAAAAAACGATGATATCTTTGCTGTAAAATTCGGTTATGTAAGACATGAACCCTATTTCGACACCGATGCTCTTCTCGAAGAAGTTCGCGATTTTGCAAAGGGTGAGCATCTGGCGATAACAAATCAGGCGCTTGACTATATGGAAAAACAGCACAAGGGCCAGTTCAGGAAGAAGAGCCGCTTTTCCGATGTTAAGGTCCAGTATATCAACCATCCGCTTATGATGGCCTGTCATATGAGGGCACTCGGTATTTCCTATGATGCTCTGATGGCAGTGGCTCTTCTCCATGATGTCGTGGAGGATACGGGGGTTACTCTCGATGAACTTCCCTTTGACGATGAGGTTAAAAGGATGGTCGGACTCCTGACATTTACCCAGCCCGAAGGCCAGACCAGAGCCGAAGCCAAGGCTGTTTACTACGATAAGATGGCATTTGATGACAGAGTGGTATTCGTTAAGCTCCTGGACCGATGCAATAATGTCGCCACAATGGTCTCTGCATTTACACCGGAGAAGCTTGACGAATACATCAGGGAGACAGAAACGTTTATTTTCCCTCTCGCAGATGCCATAATCAGGAAGCATACCATTCTTTCCGGACCTACGACGGTCCTTAAGTACCATATGATCAGCGTGATAGAAACGATCAAGTGCATGAGAGTCTCGGAGGATTGATTATGGGTGAAACGGTTCAGACTGTATTTATACATCTGTCTTTTACTCTGGCTGCCCTTGCGTTCATTTTCGTTCTTTGCATCGTTGTTACAGTTATTGAGAAAGATAAAAAAACAGGGAACCGTTACTTCATAGGCTTCATTTATACCATGATGGCCGGTATGGTCATCACCTGTGTGGATGATGCGTTCAGACGGCATACGATAGCGCCGATCTCACCTTATCTGGGAATGGCGCTCTATCTTCTTGCGTTCTTTACCAATATTTTTCTTACCTTCTTTTTTTCCCGTTATACGGAATCCTTTTTCCCGGACAAGAGAAGAAGGCTTCGCATCTTTTCCAAATTCAACGCATTGCTGATGCATCTTTCACTTCTGGCATGCATTATCTGTTATTGTATCAAGATTCCCGATCTTAAGGGGCCGGACTGGTCGTATTTCATACCGGACTGGTTTGTTTATGTTATCGGTTTCTATATTGAGATCTATTTCCTTCTGTACGCGGTGACCGTTTTTGCATTATTCGGGAAGGAGCTGAACAGGCGAGCCTTCGTTACGGCTATCGCAGCGTTCGTGGTGACCATCGGGGGAATTGCGTTTGAAGCGTTTAATTCGACCCCTGTGATGTTCAACTATTTCTTCAGCGTGCTCGGCCTGTATATATTCTACATAGGAGTTGAGACACCGGACTACAAAAAGCTCATCCAGACGATGAAGGAGCTTGAGAATGCCCGTATCAAAGCCGATGAAGCAAACCGGACAAAGTCGGAATTCCTTGCGAATATGTCGCATGAGATAAGGACACCGATCAATGCGGTTATCGGAATGAATGAGATGATCCTGCGAGAGAGCACTGAGCCGCAGATCACGGAATATGCCCATAAGATCGAGAATTCCGGAAAGAACCTGCTTTCGATCATCAACGATATTCTTGATATAGCCAAGATAGAGTCCGGGAGAATGGAGCTCGAGAAGGAGTCCTACAAGTTCAGTTCGGTTCTGAATGATGTTGTGACTATGATAACCTTCCGCGCCAAGTCCAAGAATCTCGAATTCAATGTCGACATTGACAGGACGATGCCCGACAATCTGTACGGCGATCACGCAAGGATAGGACAGATACTCGTCAATCTACTGAACAATGCCGTAAAGTATACCGATGAGGGCAGTGTTTCCCTGAAGATAAGCTATTCCAGATCGGGAAACATCCTGAAGCTGATCGCTGATGTAACGGATACCGGCATCGGCATCAAGGAAGAGGATATCGGCAAGCTGTTTGGCAAGTTCAACAGAGTCGATACAGACAGGAACAGGTCTATCGAGGGAACCGGACTCGGACTTGCGATAGTGCAGAGCCTGCTGAAGCTCATGGGCGGAAATATCAGCATCAAGAGCGTATACGGCAAGGGCTCGACCTTCAGGGCAGTGATCCCTCAGACCGTTATCTCCAACGAGCAGATCGGCGATTACAGAGTCGCCTATGAGAAGTCCAAAGCGGAAGAGCCCACGCATGTTTGCAGCCTGACCGCGCCCGAGGCTTCAATACTTGTTGTCGACGATACTCCCGTGAATCTGTTTGTTGTAAAGGGACTGCTGAAGGATTCCGGCATTTCCATCGATACGGCAGGAAGCGGCAAGGAAGCCCTTGTTAAGACTGCTCTGCGCACGTACGACCTGATCCTGATGGATATCAGAATGCCCGTTATGAGCGGTGTTGATGCCCTGAAGCTTATAAGGGATCAGGAGAACGGAAAGAACAATGATGTTCCAGTCATATGTCTGACGGCTGATGCCGTTACCGGTGCAAGGGAGCAGTATCTGGCAGACGGATTTATCGATTATCTGACAAAGCCCATAGACAGCAGCCTGCTCGAAGAGCTGCTGAAGAAGTACCTGCCCGCTGAAAAAGTAAAGGAAAGGCATGTATAATGGATCAAAATAGTAGTGTATCCAACTGTGAGGATTGCATGTATTATGAATATGATGAGGAATATGAGGAGTACTATTGCTCCCAGTCAAGCCTCGACGAGGACGATATAGCCAAAATGGCCGAAGATCCGCATTACAGGTGTCCTTTCTACAGAAGGGGAAACGAGTATACGATCGTCCGGAAACAGATATAAAATAGGGGAGAACCGACACAGAATGAGCTTAGAAAAGCATATCAGAAAGATCAGACTTACGCCCGCAGCATGTGCGGTTGATCTTGGGGACGGAAGCGAGAGAGGCTTTTATGTTGACCAGGATTACATACTGAACAAGCTGGGACGCCCCCACAGAGCCGTTAACCTTATGTACTGCTATTATCCTCTCGACGAGGGCTGGCCGAAAAGAGCGCAGGATGCTTTTAAGGATAAGGATGTCAGCTTTGCATGGGATTATCCCTACGACAACTATTTCCCGTACCTTGGCGGGCTGAACGGCAATACGGACGGCGAACCCTTCACATTCATGAAGGATGTCAGGAAGCACGGACAGGACGTTATCCTTACCCTGACCTGCGATCCTCACGTCAGCGACGAGCATATCCGTGCCATCGCGCGTGACCTGAAACCCTACGGCCGCATGATGCTCCGTCTGAACCATGAGTGCACCGGAGATTGGTTTGCATATACAAAGCGTTCGACCTATCAGGAGATAGCTGATTTCTTTGTACGTTTCAAGCAGATAATGAGCGAGGAAGCCCCTCATATCAAGATGATCCTGTGCGCGGGTATGGTCATCGATCCCGCCAATCCCGTTCTTGAGAAGGAAGAGGAATTCATGGAGGCCGGAAGGTCTGCGGACATCTGGTCCGTCGACAACTATATCGCCCTGAACTGGGGCTGGCCCTATGAGGTTGCCGAGAAGGATAATTTCAGCCATAAGCTCTCTGAATGCAGCTTTGTGTTCGACCAGATGAAGGCGACGTACAAGCGTTATGTTGAGCTCTACGGCGCGAAGAAGCCCCTTGTATTATCCGAACTGAACGTTGACGGAGATGTGACCGGACCCTATAAGCAGGCCGATATGATGAAGGAGTTCTACGGGCTTCTTAAAAATGATCCCGATCATTGCTGTGCCGCAGTTACCATTTATCAGTTCAGGGATGACGGAAGACTCGGTCTTGAGTTCACCGATCCCAGCAATCCGGCCAACGGTATCGAATGGCCGCTGATGGCAGCATACAAAGAAATAATTGACGATGAATTCTTTAAGCCCGGGCATGAGGCCTGTGGAAAAGCGGAGCTTCCCGTTACGCTCAGATGGGGCGGTGCGGAGGATGCGGAAGGACTCTCGATAGAGCTTGAGTTTGAAAAAGATCCGGTTTTCGCGGAAGTGAACTTTAAAGATGAGCTCAAGGATGCAAACCTTATGCTCGAGATCAACGGAAGGTGGTTCTATAAGGCTCCGGGTGCAGCATTCGTCGACCTGATGCCTGCCTTCTACGGGAAGAAGGTCCCTGCCGGAAGCAAGCTGGAGCTGAATATCTTCGCGCCTCCGGCTGAAGGAGTGAACAGTCCCGAAAACTGCGAGGACTGGACTACGAATTACTATTATACGATCAAAAACCTGCCTGATGTCAGATTAAGATTTGAACCGGTCGTTTGACCGGTTCATTCTTTTAACTCAATTCAGTTCTTCCTCGGCTTTTTTCAGGAGATCGAGGTCGATCTTGCCGTCGGTGATGGTCTGGTTGATCCAGAGCTTTAAGGAGCTTACAGATACGGATATCTTGTCAAGCTCACGCTTGATCTTCGCAAAATCGGCGATCTCGTCCTCGGTGATCATGCCGTCAACCGCGATGTTGATGAACTTGCTCTTTTCGTCGTCCATGCGGTCGAGGGAATTGAGTATCTCGAGAACGATGGTTGAAAGCTCCTTCAGCTGAAGCTGGGGGACCCTTGTGGCTTCGCCGATCGGACATTCGTTGGCACAGTAGTAGTTGCAAAGAGAAGGATTCTTATATGCCTTTGACATTGCGACGATCTCGTCGGGGTGGGGATATGACTTCTCACTCTCGATCTTTTCAATGCGGTCGTCGGATATGAACTCCATGAGGTCGGCGGCCTTTTCTCTTGTAAGATTCCGGGCTTCACGGCTTATCTGATAGATATTTTTGTTTTCCTTGACGGATTTCTTTCCCATTTGGCTGTTCTCCCTTGGCTTTACGCTGTTTTTGGCGAATTAGACCGTGCTAATCCGCGGACCGGTACCTTTTACCTGACATCGTATTATTGTACTATAACAGGCGTAGAAAGAAAAGGGGAAAACGATTGCATTGACCACTGAAAAAAGATATAATATCTAACAGTGGGGTTTACCCAAAGTAACACGACGTTGAAAGGAGAATGTAACATGGGACTTATTTCTGCAGCATTAAGCTCAGTAAGCTCAACACTCGCTGATCAGTGGAAGGAATTCTTCACCTGTGATGCGATCGACAAGGACGTGCTCGTTGTCAGGGGAACAAAGATGACTAAGGGCGGAAACAAGGGCAATGATAACGTTATCTCAAACGGAAGCGGTATCGTTGTGGCAGACGGACAGTGCATGATCATCGTTGATCAGGGCAAGGTTGTCGAGATCTGCGCGGAACCCGGCCAGTTCACTTATGATACTTCTTCATCACCCAGTGTTTTTGCCGGCAATCTCGGTGAGAGCATTTTAGCGACCTTTAAGGAACTCGGACAGCGTATCACATTCGGCGGAGACGTTGCCAAGGATCAGAGAGTTTACTATTTCAATACAAAAGAGATCATCGACAATAAGATCGGTACACCCGCACCCGTTCCGTTCCGCGTGGTTGACGCCAACGCAAACATGGATATGGATATCGGAATGCGCATGAACGCGATCTATACCTACAAGGTTACCAACCCTATCCTTTTCTACACCAATGTATGCGGCAATGTTGCCAATACCTATGACCGTTCGGAGATTGATTCAACCCTTAAGGCTGAACTCCTTGCGGCTCTTCAGCCCGCTTTCGCCAAGATCTCGGAGCAGGGTATCCGTTACAGCGCGATCGCAGGTCATACACTCGAGCTCGAGCAGGCTCTCAAGGATTGTCTTGCAGAGAAGTGGGCTAACACAAGAGGACTTCAGCTTGCTTCCTTCAGCATCAACTCGATCACAGCCGATCCCGAGGACGAGAAGAGGATCAAGCAGCTTCAGTTCAATGCCTCCTTCAAGGATCCCGGCATGGCAGGCGCTCATCTTGTCGGACAGACAGGTCAGGCCATGGTCGATGCGGCTAACAATTCCGCCGGCGCAGCTGTAGGCCTTATGGGTGTCAATATGGTCAACAACATGGGCACCGTTCAGGCAGCCCAGGGCTTCCTCAATCAGGCTCAGCAGCAGGCACCCGCGGCTCCGGCCAATTCATGGACCTGCGCATGCGGTACTGTAAATACAGGCAACTTCTGTTCGAACTGTGGTGCGGCTAAGCCCGCTCCCGCAACCTGGACCTGTTCCTGCGGAACCGTAAACACCGGCAAGTTCTGCTCCAACTGCGGAACAGCAAAGCCCTGATGTGCTGAGAACCGATACGATCATTGCTTTATAAGGCACCTGATTACATCAGGATAATGATTACTGAGTAGGAGGTGGAAACGCCTCCTGCTTTTTGTGTTATAAATCGAAAGAGAGGACTTTTTCTATGGCATTACTGGAGTATAAATGCCCCGCCTGCGCCGGCAAGCTGGAATTCGACAGCAGCATCGGCAAGGTTAAATGCCCTTACTGTGACAGCGAATTCGATGTTTCCGTTTTCCAGCAGCTTGACGAAGCGCTTGACAGCCAGGTCGACGAGAACCTTCAGTGGCAGACTTCTTCAACGGATACCTGGACGGACTCCGATAACGCGGGAATGGCTGTATACAGCTGCCAGTCCTGCGGAGCACAGATAGTCACGGATGAGACTACGGCGGCATCAAAATGCCCTTACTGCGATAACCCCATTGTCATGATGGGCAACCTCAAGGGCGATCTTAAACCCGAGCTTATCATTCCCTTCAAGCTTGACAAGAAGGCCGCCAAGGCTGAGTATACAAAGCATCTTACCGGAAAGAAGCTTCTGCCTAAGGTATTCTCGGACCAGAACCATATCGATGAGATCAAGGGCGTGTATGTTCCCTACTGGATATTCGATTCCAAGGCAGAAGCGAGCATGAAGTACAACTGCACGACCGTTACCACCCGCACCGAGGGCGATTACCGGGTTACCGAGACTCAGCACTATGTTGCGGTTCGCAGCGGTTCACTTGAGTTCGCGAATATTCCCGTGGACGGATCAAAAAAGCTTGACGATTCGCTTACCGAATCGCTTGAACCCTTTGACCTTTCACAGGCTGTTCCGTTCCAGACCGCATATCTTGCCGGATATATGGCTGACAAGTACGACGTTACCGCCGAGGATGACGTTGAACGCGTCAATGCCCGTGTTAAGAACAGTACGGCCAGGACATTTGAAGAGACTGTTGCGGAATATACCACAGCGGAGCCTGAACTCAGCAATATCAATCTGAAGAACGGAACCGCAAGGTATGCGCTGCTCCCGGTATGGATCCTGAACACAACATGGAACGGCAATAAGTATATCTTTGCGATGAACGGTCAGACCGGCAAATTCGTCGGTGATCTGCCCTGCGACGAGAGCATCAAGAAGAAGACCACCTGGACCACCGCTGCGATCGTTGCCTTGGCAACATTTGCCGTGGGATTCCTGATCCATCTATTTACCTGAGATAGGAGAAATAACGATTATGAAAAAACGCACATTATCATTTATCCTGATGCTGCTTCTGATCGCTTTTTCTTCTGTAAGCGTTTTCGCGGCAACATCGGATGTTCCGAGAATTATAGACAATGACGGACTTTTAAGTACTTCCGAAAAGGGCAGCCTTGAGAGCAGGTTTAAGCAGCTGAGCTCATCCATGGATATGGATGTAGTGGTCGCCACGGTTCCCGAGATACCCGGATATTATTCACAGTTCGGTGATTCTGCTGCCCGCAGATATGCTCATGATTTCTATGAGGATCAGGGCCTCGCGGAGGACGGCATCCTGCTTCTTTTCTGCAAGAGCGGCGGCGATCTTGCCTTCTCGACTGCCGGCAAGGGAATCTCTGTTTTTAACGATGCTTCGTTTGAGGCAATATTCAACTATATTGCCGGTGATCTCAGAGCAGAAAAATATAATTCCGCTTTCGTGAAGTTTTCGGAAAAGGCAGTTGACTATTACAATGATTACGCCCAGAAAACAGGAGAGCAGCCTTTCAGGTTCGGTCTTTGGGCTGCTATTTCGGCAGCTCTGGGCGGAATTGTCGGCGCGATACGCGGCGGAACACTTAAGTCGCAGCTGAAAAGCGTCTACAAGAAGGATGAAGCACAGCAGTATATCAAAA
>CAJOQS010000206.1 GCA_905236925.1 uncultured Lachnospiraceae bacterium
GTAACTTCACTGTCCGGCTTTGAGTTGGAAGCAAATTTCCTGGCTATCACAACAACACAGACAACGACTACGATCACAAGAACAGCTATCGTGCATAGCAGCACCGCAGTGGTCTTTCCGGATGCCTTTACGCGCTCTGCGGGCGCCTGCTCTGCCTCATCCTGTTCCTTTTCATCATCGGATACTGCTTCGTCTGTCACAGCAGCCGCATTCACGATATCCGCATCGTCATCCGTATTTTCGATTTCCCCGGTTACCTCGTCCTCCGGGAGTTCCTTGTTCAATTCGTCCATTTCCTATTCCTCTTTCGTTGTTTCTCTGCCCGAATTATACTCTTTTGGGATCTTATTCGCCGTATTCGGCCGACTCGATCAGACCCAGCGAGGGCTTGTAGCGCAGCCAGGCCTTGGCATATATCTGCTTCTTGGTCACATAGGTATTGTCCCATTCACGGGAATCCCAGGAATGATTGCGGTTGTCTCCCATCATGAAGAAGCATCCCTCAGGTACAACGTACGGCCCGTAGGAGCCCTTCATAGTCTCCGGAAGATAAGGCTCATCGAGGGGTGTTGAAGAACCGTTGATATAGACCTTGCCTTCTGCGATCTCCACGGTGTCGCCGGGAAGACCGATGATTCTCTTGACATAGGTTTCGGTTTCGTCGTCGGGATTCGCAAAGAAGACGATATCTCCACGCTCGGGATCACTGAAAAGATACGCGAGCCTGTTTCCGATAACTCTGTCGTCAATATTCAGGGTAGCCGTCATCGAACCCGAAATGACCTCAGTCTTGATGATGATGAAATGCGTGATGACAAATGCCAGCAGATATGCCGCAACTACGACCAGCACCCAGCTGAGTATTTCACGCTTTATATTCACCTTTTCCTTTTTTTCTTCCTGTTTGATCTCTTCCTTATTCTCGTCCACTGTCAAAACTCCTATTAAAAAACTCGGTACACCTGCCTCATGGAGCTGTAAAGCCCGTAAGGAATGTCGCTTCTCCGAATCGCGAGCTCTTAAACCTCTGATATGCCTTCGATGCTGTGTCGTGGTCATCAAACAGACCGAACACGGTAGGACCGCTGCCGCTCATCATGGCACCCTTCGCGCCCATCGCCTTCATATCGTTTCGTATCTCGTTTATTACCGGGTATATTCCGCAGGAAACCTTTTCAAGGACATTTCCCATAAGCCCGCATATGCCGTCAAGATCCTTCCGCCCGACCGCAGCGATCAGTCCGTCGATATCGGGATGCCCGATATCACTTTCGGAATCGAGCCTCTCGTATATTTCCTTCGTGGATATTCCAAGCGGGGGCTTGACCAGAATGACATACGCCTCCGGAACGCTGCCCAGAGGGCTGAGAACCTCTCCTATGCCTTCCGCAAGTGCTGTTCCCCCCATCAGGCAATACGGCACATCCGCGCCAAGGCGTACTCCGTACGCGGCAAGCTTCTCATCCGGTATTTCAAGCGAAAACAGGGAATTCATCGCCTTTAACGCAGCCGCACAGTCACTGCTGCCGCCTGCAAGTCCCGCCGCTGCCGGAATGCGCTTATGCAGATCGACATCCACACCGTCCGTTATTCCGAATTCCGAGCGGATCAGTTCGACAGCCTTGTATATCAGGTTGTTTCTGGCCGGTCCCAGATCAACATTGGACCGGATTGATATCTCTCCGGAACTGTTCGGCTCAAAGCTGAGGCTGTCGCAGAGTCCAACGGTCTGCATGACCATACGGACCAGATGGTAGCCGTCTTCGCGCCGTCCGATAACATCCAGTCCCAGATTGATCTTCGCGTAGGCATCGATATTATATGCCATTATTTTACTCCGTAATAGAAATCATCCCCGGGAAGCTTTCCGCCCACCGAAGCGGGATTCTGTTCATAAAGAACCTTAAGATAGGCTTCGATGTATTTCTTCATGTCACTGCCCGTTGTGCTGACGATATTGCAATAGGGTATGGCCTTCTTTGCAATCGCCTCCTTGAAGATATCATAGCTTCCGACCAGTGCCGCGGTTCCGTCAACATCCGAAGTTGCAGCTTCTGCAGATGCCTTGAACTCGTCAAGGAATACCTTTACAGCATCGGGATAATCCTCTGCAAACTTCCTGTTTACAACTACAACTCCCGTTACGATGGTTGAATCGGCTCCGGCAAGCTTATCCCATTCCGCGGTAACATCCAGAGCAACCCTTGCGTTTGCATTCTGAGTGGTAACAACCGTTACATAGGGCTGGGGAAGCATCGCGATCACGTTCTCGCCTTCGGCCGCAGCACTCATGAGAGCGGCAACCTCCGATGCCTCGGATTTAAACTCGATGGTCACGTCATTGTCGGGATCGATACCTGCCATCGTAAGGAGATATCTTAATGTGTACTCGGGAGTGGTTCCCTTTCCGGTAGAGTAGATCGTTTTTCCCTTAAGGTCGGCTACCGAATTGATCTCGTCGGAAAGCTCGACGATATAAAGAACTCCGAGGTTATTGACAGCAACCACCTCGATGCCTCCCTCGGTCTTGTTGTAAAGAACCGAAGCAAGGTTTGCGGGAACTGCAGCAATCTGGATATTGCCCTTGATCAGATCGGCGGTTATCTCATCCGCCGCACCTGCGATCCTGAAATCATACTTGAGACCGGCTTCTCCCTTGTCCGAACGGGACATGAGATTAACCATACCTATGGCGGTAGGTCCTTTTAATACCGCAGCCGTTACCGACTCGGGCAGAACCGGCTCCTTTTTGCAGCCTGCAAGAGCCGCCATGGTCAATGCTGCAACCAGTACGATCGCAATGATCTTTTTCATTTTTACTTCCTTCTTTCCGGGTCACCCGACCCACTAATGGTATTCAAAGAGATCGGCCCTCAGACTGAAGAACATATCAGACTGAGATTACCTTCAAGAGCAAACTCCCCAAAACCTGCCGGAAGAATAAAATGGTCGCCTTTTCGAATCTTTTCTGTTTTGCCTCCGTCTCTGCCTATATTTCCCTGTCCCTCAATCACAGAGCAAATCAGAAAGGCATTATCTTGAATATACGAGCCTTTACCGGCAATGTCAAGTTTCCACACCCGGTAATAAGGACTTCTCACAAGCGGTCTGCACTCGTTTTCCCCCTCGGATTCCTTTCCCGCCGTAAGCCGGATCCCCTTGTCGGAAGCATCGCTTCCGGTAAACGGAACCCTTATGACATCTATACTCTGCTTAACGTGCAGCTG
The DNA here is from genome assembly GCA_905236925.1 of uncultured Lachnospiraceae bacterium. Lineage (GTDB taxonomy): Bacteria > Bacillota > Clostridia > Lachnospirales > Lachnospiraceae > RUG11977. Next base: position 3,228 of record CAJOQS010000206.1, read on the forward strand.
ACGGGGTTTTCCGCCCTGAAGGCGTCCGTAATCATACACACGATAGGTTATATCGCTGTTCTGCTGGGTCTCGAGGATCATGGTCCCGCCCTTGATTGCATGAACGGTTCCCGGATCTATCTGGAAAAAATCGCCTTTATGAACGGGTATCTCGCGGATCAGCTCATCCCACCGCCCGTTATTGATCATGTCGGCAAGCTCTTCCCGGGTCGAGGCATTATGACCGATGATGATGTTTGTTCCGGGATCGCAGTCCAATATATACCAGCACTCGGTTTTGCCGAGTGAGCCGTTTTCATGACTCCCGGCATAGGTATCATCGGGATGCACCTGTATGCTGAGGTTTTCCCTGGCATCGATTATCTTGGTAAGCAAAGGAAAAACGGGAAGATCGATATTCCCGAAAAGCTCCCTGTGCTCGTTCCAGAGCCACGACAGCGTTTTCCCCGCATACTCTCCTTCCGCGATCTCACAATCACCGTTTTTATGAGCGGATATGGCCCAGCATTCACCTGTATCGTCTCCTGGAATGTCATATCCGAACTCGGCTCTCATCCTGTTCCCGCCCCATATCATCTGCTTGAAAACAGGCTTAAGTCTGATCATTTCAGTCTCTTCTTTCATGTCGTCCTCTTATCCTTGATCTGTGTTTTTTCCGCAAATATGCTCTCACAGCCTCCTTCCGGCGATGTGAGAGCGCGACTGTTTGATTCGGCGTTAATGCGTCATGAGTATATGAATGATACAAGATAAAACGTTTCCCTGTCATCCCGGTGTGTTTCACTGATCCTGATCTCCACCGTGTGCTCCGCTTTCTCGGGCTTCAGCTCGGAAAGACGTTCCAGTCTCTCCTCCTGCGCCTTTTCTTCCGCGTTAGGCTTGCGGTTCTGTACGCGTCCGTGGTGAACATCAGCGGGAGCAACTCTTCTTCCGTGATACATCACCGTATCGATGCACAGGAAATCTCCCCAGTTCTGGTCATAATTTCCGTCCAGAACAACCGGATGTTTTTCGTCACCGTCGATTATCGCCAGCGCAACCGGAGCGGGTCTGTTGATCGTGCGCCTGTACTGAAGCGCAAGCTCAGATCCCCTGAACGTAAACCTTATCGAATCGCCCTTGTGTGAAGCCTTCCAGCCATGCTTGAAGAGATCATGCAGATCACGCTTTTTGGAGCGGTCGGCTTTGAAGCCCTTGCATTCTACTACAGTAGAACGATTCTGAACCCTCCGCAGATGCTCCATCGCGTTGACCGTTATCGGCGCAAGAGGCACTATTGCGTCCTCGGGTTCTTTCTTTCCCGAAAGATATTCCTTGCAGAGGCCTTCGAGATAGTCTGAGGCAAGGCCCGCCAGAACAGCATGTCCTTCATCATTCGGATGAAGTCCGTCGGGAGAAAGCTCCTCCCTTTTTATCTTTCCCGATGCGATCTCGGGCCGGAGGGCATCCCTGACACTGATGCAGGGGATATCGTATGCTTCCCCGATCATGTTGTGTTCGGTCTGAGCATTCTCGCCCGTATCGTAAAACAGATTGTTCATTATCAGGAGCGCGGGAGCCGGATCGGCACCGTAAAGCCTTCTGATCAGTCCTTCATAGGTTTCCCTGTAAAATGAATTGGCACCGTCATTGACCGAATACTCCACCATGCAGAAATCGGGTTTGAAGGGAGTAACATTTTCCGCAAGTCTTGCCACTCCGAACTGCGACGTTGTTGCTCCTATGCCCGCGTTCACAAACTTAAAACGGGCCTTCGGAAAACGCTTCACAAACCAGCTGTAAACCAGATATGCATAGCAGGTCTCAGGAGTCGAGGAAAGCGATCCCTGTGTGATCGAACCTCCGAGGAAGCAGAGAGTCAGTTCCTCTCCCTTTGCGGCCCTTTTCATAAGCCCGACAAGCCTTCCGGGATTGCCTTCAACCGCACGCGAACGCTTTATCATTTCAGGATTGATATAATTCTTCATGGCTTAGTTTTTTCTCCCAAGATAATCGAGGTTTCTGCTGATCAGGTCGCAGCGCTGCTCGACGCATTTAACCGAGCGGAGCGGATCTTCCGGCGTGTTGAAAACATAATCCGTCAACCTGTCTACAGTTGTAGTTGCCACATGCATCCTCGTGTCACTTGATGCGTAATAGATGAAGATCCTGCCGTCGTCGTCCACAATGGCACCGTTTGTAAAGGTTACATTGGAAACATCTCCGACTCTTTCGTTTCCGCGGGGTCCGATCAGTAATCCGGACGGCTCCGCGATAACTCTCGAAGGGTCGTCGAGCGCGGTCGCGAACGCATATATTACATAGCGAAGGCCTGCTGCCGTATTCCTGACTCCGTGCGCGATATGTATCCATCCCCTGTCGGTCTTGATCGGAACAGCTCCGGCACCGTTCTTGACCTCGGTGATCGTATGATACTTGCGCTTGCTCGTAATGATCTCCTCGTCGATCACGGCATGGCAGATATCGTCGCAGAGTCCGAAGCCAATGCCTCCGCCGGAACCGGTATCGATGAAATCATCCATCGGTCTGGTGTAAAAAGCGTATTTTCCTTTTACGAATTCAGGATGAAGGACAACGTTTCTCTGCTGGGGAGAGTTAAGTGTCCTGAGGTTATCAAGCCTCTCCCAGTGATCGAGATCCTTGGTCCTTACGATTCCCGCAGCTGCTACCGCAGCAGACAGGTCATTCGAAGAATCATCATGCGATTCGGAGCAGAAAACACCGTAGATCCATCCGTCCTGATGCTGTGTCAGGCGCATATCGTAAACATTGGTCTCTTCCGGACAGGTGTCGGGAAGACGTATCGGATAATCACGGAACTTAAATCCGTCAACACCGTTGTCGGATTCCGCCACCGCAAAAAAGCTCTTGCGGTCATTGCCCTCGACCCTTACTACCAGGCAGTACTTTCCGTTCAGCTTGATGGCTCCGGAATTCATCGTCGCATTGATACCAAGACGCTCCTCAAAGAAGGGGTTGGTCTTCGGATTGAGATCATAGCGCCAGAAAACCGGAATATTGTCACGTGTTATAACGGGATTCACCCATCTGTCGTATATTCCGTTGTAGAAGCTCTTGTCAATGCTGTTTCGTCGCTCGAGCGTTTCCTCGTAATAGGCCTGTATACGATAATAATCGGGATGAAGCTCGGGCATCTCGATATCCGTCACATCTATGCGCCTGATCATCTCGATGCACATCCTGCCGTTGTGATAAGGGCACTTCCACGGCTCCACGATAGGACGTCCGGGAATGGGTTTGAGATTTTCGTCGAGCTCCCAGAACCATTCCGAGCCTTCACGCTGATCGACCAGCTTCTCGCTTATGAACTTCCATATATCAAGAGCCGCTGCCAGATACTTATGGTTGGGGCTCGAAGGATCATTCTCAAACTTCTGCGCGGCGTTCATGAACCCGACTACCGCTTCGGCCTGAACCCACCATATTCTTCTCGTGTTATCGACTCCGTTCTCGCATTCGTTCAGGAGCGAGTGATTAACATACGCCTTCTCGTATATCCTTTTTGCGAGTGCCTCCGTTATGGGGGCGAGCTTTTCCGTGAAGTCGCTGTCGTCAAGAACTTCAAGTCCCCTGTCGATCAGCCAGGAGGTTTCGATATCGTGTCCGTAGGAATGGAGATCTATGAGAGTATTGTATTCGCTGTCAAAGAATACCTCCTGCCGCCTGAGCCTGGGGTTGTATATCTTGTCCGCTATGATATTCAGCATGAACCGCAGCCTTCCGGATACGCGGGCAATAATACCCGTATAGCCGGTTTCGCTGTGCTTGCGGCTGACGCGGAGCAGCTCGGTGTACGCCTCGAATACATGGAGGAGCGTATTCATCGTCTTCTCGGCCATCACACCGTTCTCGGAAAGCTTATCGTTTCCCGCGGGAGTGAAGTTCCGGTTGAAGGCTTCAAGATATCCCACATTATCCACGCATCTGCTCTCGATGACATCCATCAGCTCAATCGCCTTGTCATAAGCCGTGATGTCACCGGTCGCATCGTAATACGAAGCCAGCGCGTATATTGCAAAAGCCTGGTTATATGTATGCTTGGTGTCGTCCGCTATGCTACCGTCATAATTAACCGACCAGAGGACACCGCCGTAAACCCTGTCGAGACAGCAGTCGATCAGAAAATTGTATGCGTGCTCCGCCTGGCCGAGACAAAGAGCCGCCAGACGCTCGTTATCCGCGTCATGGGCGAGCTTCCAGACCTCGTCGCCCTTAAAGAGCATATAGGCATTGGAAAAGAACCACAGAATGCGGCTGTTCAGGATACAGCCCTTGACTGCCTTCTCATCCGTCTTCAGATCGTAGCCCTTATATCCGTAAAAGCCTCCGTGCTCGTCATCCCTCAGGGCCGTCCAGAAGGGAATGATCTTCTTGGTAAGCTGGTCGTAAAACTCCTTGGATATCTCCTGCCTGTTCATAAAAACCTCCTCTATAGGATCTCTTCGATGGAAATGCTGTGATCCCTCGACAGGTCTACCCACTCATTGCCGCAATTGACCACAGGATGCGCCAGATCATGCTTGTTGATCAGGGCTATCGAACCTACACGCCCGTCGCTCAGGCGCACACGGTTGTTGATGTATGTGTTGACGATATATTCGAGGAATACGTAAATGAACTGCGAATCGTATTTCTGATAGCCTTCGGATTCAAAGATGCTTATGACCTTGAACGGGCACATTGCGTCACGGTAAACACGGCGCGATGTCATCGCGTCATAAACATCGGCGATCGCGATTATCCTGGCGCAGGGGTCTATCTGCTCGCCGACAAGGCCCATGGGATAACCCGATCCGTCCATTCTTTCGTGATGCTGATATGCGGAATTTATTATGTGCGGGTTCAGATCGGAGTCCTTCAGTGCCTTATAGCCCTCGATCGGGTGGATCTTGATGACCTCAAATTCCTCGTCGGTAAGCTTTCCGGGCTTGGTTATGATGCTGTCGGGGATCTGGGTCTTACCTATGTCGTGAAGAAGTCCGGCCAGTGTGACCGTATCTATCTCTTCCTGTTCAAATCCAAGCCATTTTGCAAAAATGTTGGCGATCAGTGCCACATTGATGCAGTGAGCATATGTCGGGTCGTCATAGCAATGCATGTGATGGAGCATGTCAAACAGATATACGCCGCTATCGCTGTGGAGTATCAGGTCCTCGATCTGGTGAAGAAGGAATTCCTCACTGATCTGGGTACGTTTCCCGACGATATCGTTCATATACTTTTTCATGGTCTCCACGGTATCGTCAAAGGAGGCCTTGAATTCATGGTACTCGGGACTCGCGAGGATCTTTTCGGTGTTGGTGGGCTCCGAGTGAAGGGGATTGGCCACCTTGACTTCAGGCTCCGGGGCTTCGTTATAATCGTCCACATCGTCGCGGATGCGCACGCTTCCTATCGAATAGAATACGAGCCTGTTTATATAGTTTTCCGTCAGGCGCTGACCCTGGGAAATAATGAGCTGTTCGTTTGTCGAGTAAACATCCTCGGCTGTAACCATTCCCGGCTGCAGATCTCTGGTAAGGACTCTTGACATAGGGCAACCTCCTCAACAAAATGTTGAAAACGCACGGGCATGATGCTATGATGGACTCGGAAACGTTTCCAAGAGGCATACTACCCGATGTTCGTATTATACACCATGGAGATCGATTTATGAAGAATTTTCGTTTGATCCGTCGTTTTTTTTATGTTTTTTTTCTTTTTGCGGTACTGATCCTTCCGGCCTGCACTCCGAAGGAACCTGAGCAGACCCCCGATACAGCGCCGACAGCATCCTCCGAGCCCGATATCACGGATATCTCCGTTCCTTCGGGAGAGGCGGTCATCAAAGATGTTGACACAAGCCGGTTTTCCGCGCTTTCCGACATGGATAACAGCCGTGTTTTCTACCATATCTTTGTCGGCTCCTTCTCTGATTCAAACGGCGACGGAACCGGTGACCTCCGAGGGATCATAAACCGTCTCGATTATATAAACGACGGGGATCCCAATTCGGGCAAAGGCCTCGGAGCCGAAGGCATCTGGCTTTCACCGATCTTCAAGTCCCCCTCCTATCACAAATATGATACCACGGACTATTACACAATAGACCCTTCCTTTGGAACGATGGAGGACCTGAAGGAGCTTGCCTCGGAATGTGATAAGCGCGGGATCAAGCTGATCCTCGATCTCGTGATCAACCACACGGGATCTCATAACCAGTGGTTCGTTGATTTCCGAAACGCGCATGTGACAGGCGACACTGCCAGCCCCTACTATGATTTCTATTCATGGAACGATTCCGGCTCGGCTAGCGGCCGCTCCTTTGCGAAGCTGGGTTCATCCGATCACTACTACGAATGCAATTTCAGCGGCGATATGCCCGAGCTGAATTTTGATAATCCTCTCGTCTACGATGCTGTTCTCGATATCGCGAAATACTATCTTAACGAGATAGGCGTTGACGGCTTCCGCTTTGATGCCGCCAAATATGTGTACTTCGGAGATAATCCCCGCTCCGTTGAATTCTGGAAGAAATACATGGAGGACCTGCGCGCGATCAAGCCCGGGATCTTTACTGTAGCGGAGGTCTGGGACAGCGATTCGGTCACTTCCCTTTACGAGCCCGCTCTTGACTGCTTCAACTTCACAATGGCGCAGGCGGACGGAATGATATCCTCCACAACCAAGAAGGGAAACGTAAACGGTTATACCTCTTACACCGAATACTACATCAACAATATCCGCTCCGAACGCAGTGATGCCAATCTCATCCAGTTCATTGCAAACCATGACATGGACCGTGCGGCCGGATATATGACCTACTCGAGCGGTTACGCGAAAATGGCTGCCAGCCTCTATCTTCTGGCTCCCGGCTCCTCTTTCATTTACTATGGCGAGGAGATCGGTATGAAGGGGTCGAGAGGCTCATCCAATACCGACGCCAACCGCAGGCTCGCAATGCTCTGGGGAGATGATGATACCGTCAGAAATCCCGTCGGTGCCTCCTTTGACAGCTCAAAGCAGATCAACGGGACCGTCGCGGATATGCTGGTAAATCCCGACAGCCTTTACAATCACTATAAGCGTCTGATCATGATACGCAGGGCCAATCCCGAGATAGCATCCGGAGAATACCATGCTCTTGTCTGCCCCGGGACCAATGCGGGCGGCTTTGTTTCAACGATGAACGGAAGCGCGGTTGCCGTTTTCCACAATACGACCGCATCCGTTGTCACGATCGACCTTTCCGCGCTTCAGTTTACGGACGGCAGCCCGATCTCCTCTTTGCTGGATACCGGCAGCGTCAGGCTGACCGAGGCGATCTATTCCGCTATGACAGAGGACAGGAGCGACATATCGCTTAACGGGACCGTTCTTACTCTTCCCTCCCAGTCCACCGCCGTTCTTCGCTGATTAAACTGATATCAAAAACGCAAAGGAGCCTGCCGCAC
>CAJOQS010000207.1 GCA_905236925.1 uncultured Lachnospiraceae bacterium
CCCATGATCATCATCGGTTATTATCTGGCGGGAAGTGATTTCAAGGCATTCTTCGGAAACAGGAACATTTATATAGCCGCCTTTATCAAAATGATCTGCTCACCTGCGATCGCACTGCTGATCTGCAGGCTGCTCCGCTTCGACACCCCGATCGCGGTGTCCTGCACGATAGCGACCTCCGCCGCCAGTGCTGCGATGACTACGATGCTTGCCACGAAATTCGGAAGGGATACCGAAGTATCCGCAGGAATGGTATCATTTACGACTCTGTCTGCGATCATAACGATGCCTGTGTTCATTGCTCTGGCGTATCTGATCTGATACACCGGGAAGACATACATTGAAAGGACTACTCTTATGACGGATATCTTATACGTACTGATCTCAATAGTCTGTGCGGTAATGATAGAGATCCTGCTGAACAGGACGCTCAGGCTCAAAGGCAGGGATGAATCCGACAAGGCGTTTGCTGTATTTTTGGTTGCGGCCTTCATATTCTGTCTGATCGATGCCGTATGGGGCCTTGGAAGTTCGGGAACCGTAGCCATGAGCGACGGTCTGCTGCGCGCACTGACCTTCACGCTGGTACTTGCCTGTACCTCCGTGGCGTTCCTATGGAGCATGTATGTTGATCTGTTTTTCTCAACAAGGAGCAGGCTGTTCGGCTGCCTCGGCGCGATCATCTTCGCCGCGCAGGGCATACTGCTTGTGGTCAATATCTGGGACAGCTTCCTTTTTGATTTCAGAAACGGGGAGTTTATCCCGGGATCGTGCCGCATCCTGATGTACGCGGCGTTCATTCTCTACTATTGCTATTCCGGAATAAGGATCCTTATAAGACTGTTCGGACTCAGGGGAAGATACGGAAGGAACCGCTGTCTGGCTGTGATCTTCTGCTCGCTGCTTCCCGTTGGACTCGGACTTCTGAAGCTTATCTATCCGCTGGCGCCGTTCAATGCTATCGGCATTATGATGGCGGCAGTTGTAGTGTATATCTTCAATATCAGCAGCGAATACGAGCATCTTATTACATTCGAGAACCGTATAACGAAAATGGCGTCCCGTCATAACCGGGATACCGTGATGGCGATCGCGCAGCTCTTCAAGAGCATGGCAGTGGTCGATCTGAAGGTGGGCCGCTGCCGCGTTCTGAAGGAAACTCCCGAGGGTGAGGAGCAGGTCGGACCTGACAATCAGGCGCCTGTATATCTTGCCGGACTTGTGGAAGACAACGTGGTTGAGGAGCACCTGAATGCGATGCAGGAGTTTGTGCGCCTTGATACGCTGAACACAAGAATGGCGGGAAAATCAACGATCTCGCACGAATTCATAGATAAGAAGGACGGCTGGTGCAGAGCGTATTTCATCAAGATCAACGAGGATGAGAACCATCTTCCTGACGAGGTCATCTTCGCCGTTGAGGATATCGATGACGAGAAGCTGGCTGAGCTGGAACACAACAAGAGCGTTGAGGGCGAGAACGCCATCTATCACGAGATGCTGCTGGTACAGAGCGACGGAATGATCGTGACGGATATGGACAACAAAATAATACTCATGAACGATTCCGCGGGCAGGATGTTCGGAGTCAGGAATCCAAGGGAGCCCGAATACAGTATCAGAGAGCTTGTGGGACGCTGTGAATCCGAGGAAAAGGACAAGATCCTCGATATGCTCGTTGCGCTGAAGGCCATAGGCGGAAGAAGGTCATACGAGTTTACGATCGACCTCGGGGAATCGAAGATATCGGTAATGGCGATATCCTATGTAACTTCGCTCAAACAGGGAAATATGAAGGTGATGATCACCTCGCTTACGGATATTTCCGCGAAGAAGTCTCTTGAACGCGCTCTTACCGCAATGTCGGAGACCGATGCGCTGACCGGCATCAGCAACCGCGGAGGCGGCGAGGCGAAGATCATGAAGATGCTGAACGAAGGTGTTCCCGGTATGTTCGCGCTGATGGATGTTGACAAATTCAAGAGCGTTAACGATACCTTCGGACACGGCGTGGGAGACAAGGTCCTTATTGAGGTCGCTGCCTGTCTTGTGCGTTCCTTCCGTGACGTTGATATAGTCATGAGGCTTGGTGGAGACGAATTTGCCGTGTACGCAAGAGGCATCGTGAAGCCTGACGTGGCGCGGGCCTGTCTTGAAAGGCTTTATCAGGAAGCGGAGAAGATAGATGTTGAGGAGCTTAAAGCGGCCGGTCACAGGATAACGCTCAGCCTTGGAGCCGTGATCTGCGGCAAGCATCAGGTCCAGACGTTTGACGAGCTGTATCATCAGGCCGACAACGCAATGTACGTCTCAAAGCGCGGAGGCGGCAACCATTACGAGCTGACAGTTTAAGTCAGTATTGACATTTTTGAAAAGATATACTATCATCACATCAAATTGAACAGTGCAAACAGGCGATGAAGGAGACAGTAATCCGGGTTGAAGCGTCACAGTGAGTCCGCGACAGTGCAAAGCGGATACCAGTAGGCCCTGACGAATATCACTCCCGAGCTGCGCGGCCCAAATCCGGTCATTGCCGGACAGTAAGCTGCGACGTATTTCCTGCGTTAAGGGAAGCGGTATGAACGTTCGGCAGGTCCGGGCGGAGTACCTTCCATAAGGTGGTTGATGCATGAGCCCGCATTCCTTATCGGAGTGCGGGCTTCTTTTATTTTCCGGTAAGCGGGATCATCAGCCTGTTGCGCCTGTGGCGTATGTAATGAGGAATCAGATGCGGTCGGGACCGCATCAAGCAGAGGAGGAACAGATATGTTCAAAAAAGTTTCAACAGACATGAACTTCGTCGAGCGTGAAAAAGCGGTCGAGAAGTTCTGGAAGGAAGAAGACATCTTCAATAAGAGCCTGAAGCTTCGTGACGGATGCCCCACGTATACATTTTACGACGGACCTCCCACAGCCAACGGCAAGCCCCATATCGGACACGTTCTTACACGTGTAATCAAGGATATGGTTCCCAGATACCG
>CAJOQS010000208.1 GCA_905236925.1 uncultured Lachnospiraceae bacterium
AACTGAAACCGGTTTCTTTTCCCAAAAAGAGAGATTTACAACAATATCCTACACACAAGCGAATCATTAAGGTATACTTAAAGGTGCTGATATCAGCAGGGGGGAGGACTGGATCATGGCCAATGTTTCGATCATCGTCAACAACGATCTTTGTAACAGCTGCTGCGAATGCATAAGTGCGTGCTCATCCAACAGCATCTGCATCATGATCAACAAGGTGCTTGGACGTCCCGTACCGTTCGTTACCGATCCCTCCAAGTGCGAAGGCTGCGATTCCTGCCTTAAGGCATGCCCGCAGGCCGAGCTCGCCAAGCAGGCCACCACAGCAACCTGATCAAGCTTACATTGTCATAAGTTAGCCGCGATGTTTAATCGCGGCTTTTTGTATCAGTCGCAAGGTGCAACACTCGCGTAATACGCGACTGTTGCATTTCTTAGACTTCAAAAATAAGCTCTCCGTATGTCGGAACGGGCCAGAGCCTGTCATCCACGATCAGTTCAAGCCTGTCTATGGGCTCACGAAGCTCCTGCATCGTTTTTACGACTGTTTTGCGGAAATACATCGCCTTTTCCATCGTGTCGGTTATGCCGGCAGCCGTCTCAATCTGTTCGATGAGCTTCTTATAGGCACTGTTGGCTGCACTCAGATGCGCGGAGCACTCCTTCAGGATATCCTTCTCCGTGGCAGAATACTCATTTCCGACAGCTTTGTCAACCTCATTTATAGCTTCTCCGAGCCTTCTGATATATCGTATCGTGGCAGGGAGATATTTTCTCGAAGCCATTTCGGCCATCGTCCTTGCCTCGATATTGATGGTCTTCGCATAGATCTCGTAGCTGATCTCCGCACGCGATTCAAGCTCGGTGCGTGAAAGGACCTTATGCTTTTCAAAAACCCTGACGGTATTATCGAATTTAAGAGCTTCTATCGCGTCAACAAAGGACTCCTTATTGGGCAGTCCTCTCCTTGCCGCTTCTTCCACCCATTCGTCGGCATAGCCGTCACCGCCGAATACTACACGCTTATGCTCCCTGATGGTCCTGCTGATAAGCTCGCATACGGCATTCTCAAAGTCATCGGCTTTTTCGAGCTCATCCGCCATATCGCAGAGAGCATCGGCCACGATCGTATTGAGAACTGTATTGGGATCCGCGATCGACATTGAAGCGCCGACCATTCTGAGCTCGAATTTATTGCCCGTAAAGGCAAAGGTCGAGGTTCTGTTGCGGTCCGTAACATCCTTCTTAAACGCGGGCACAGCGTTTACCCCGACAGTAAGGCGCTCACGCTGCTTGGAGCTGACAGCCCTGCCGTTGGCGGCGAACTGGGCATAGATATCCTCCAGCTGCTCTCCGAGGAAAATCGAAACTATTGCGGGCGGGGCCTCGGAAGCTCCGAGACGCTGATCGTTTCCCGGACAGGAAGCAGCCATTCTGAGAAGCTCGGCATGCTCGTCCACGGCACGGATGACCGCGGCCGTGATCAGCAGGAACTGCAGATTCTCGTGAGGGTTCTTGCCGGGCTTCATGAGGTTCTCACCCTGATCCGTAACCAGCGACCAGTTATTGTGCTTGCCGGATCCGTTCACACCTGCAAAGGGCTTCTCATGCAGAAGGCAGGTAAGGCCGTGTCTTGCGGCGATCCTCTTCATCGTTTCCATGACAAGCTGGTTATGATCGGTCTCAATGTTGACCGAACTGTATATCGGCGCAAGCTCATGCTGCGCGGGCGCAGCCTCGTTGTGCTCCGTTTTGGCTAATATTCCGAGCTTCCAGAGCTCGACATCGAGCTCCTTCATGAAGGAGGATACACGCTCCTTGATGGCTCCGAAATAATGGTCGTCCATCTCCTGACCCTTCGGAGGCATGGCGCCGAACAGGGTTCTTCCGCTGTATATCAGATCGTCCCTCTTAAGATATTTTGCTCGGTCGATCAGGAAATATTCCTGCTCCGAACCAACGCAGACATCTACATGCCTGACATCGTTCTTTCCGAAAAGATGCACGATCCTGACGGCCTGTTTGCTGATCGCCTCCATAGACCTGAGGAGCGGCGTCTTCTTGTCAAGAGCTTCACCTGTATATGAGCAGAAAGCGGTAGGGATGCACAAAGTGACTCCCGATTCGCTCTTGCGAAGGAACGCGGGTGATGTGCAGTCCCATGCGGTGTAGCCTCTGGCCTCGAAAGTCGCACGGAGACCTCCCGAGGGGAAGCTTGAAGCGTCCGATTCTCCCTTTATCAGCTCCTTGCCGGAGAATTCCATGATAACGCTTCCGTCCCCCACGGGACTGATGAAGGAATCATGCTTCTCGGCAGTAACGCCGGTCATCGGCTGGAACCAATGGGTAAAATGCGTTGCGCCGCGTTCGATAGCCCACGTTTTCATGGCATTGGCAACTGCCTCCGCCGTTTCCGGGCTAAGCTCCTCTCCGGATTCAATGGTGCGCTTTATGGCGGAATACACCTCAAGAGTCATGTATTTCTTCATGGTTGCCTCATTGAACGTATTCTCGCCAAAATACTCGGTAAGCTCTCTGTCCATAAAACTGCTTTATTCTCCCGTGTTTATTTCCCTTACAAAGCTCACTTCGCGGCAGGCGTGCATCTGAACACAACGCATGACAGCGGAGGAAGCTTAATAATGATCGAATTGTCCTGCCCGTCGCAGGGAACAGGCTTGGAAGCCTTCGGCTTCGGATTGATCCTGCCCAGACCGCCGAATCCGGTCGAATCGCTGTTCAGGATCTCTTTATATTCACCTTCAAAAGGTACTGCCTGGAAGAATTTGTCATATCCCACAGGAGTAAAGTTCAAAACGAAGAGAAGTGTATCCTCTGCTTTTCCGTCCGATCTGATAAAGCTTACGATACTATGGTCGGCGTCCTCGCAGCTCATCCATCTGAAGCCTTCGGGGCTGCAGTCAAGACTGGTCATGGCCGGGAAGCTGTTGTACAGTTCGTTGAGCTTTGCGGTATACTTCTGCATCTTAAGATGCTGTTCATCCTCAAGCTCGCCCCAGTCAAGCGACCTTGCCTCGCTCCATTCGCGCTCCTGGGCAAATTCCTGTCCCATGAACAGGAGCTTCTTGCCGGGATGTCCCATCATGAAGCCGTATGCCGCGCGCAGATTCGCAAATTTATCGTTGCGGTATCCGGGCATCTTCTCGAGCATTGAGCATTTTCCGTGAACGACCTCGTCATGGGAAAGCACAAGGACGAAATTCTCGCTGTAGGCATACATCATGCTGAACGTGAGCTGTCCGTGAACGCCCTTCCTGAAGAGCGGATCTTTCTTCATGTAGGAGGTAAAGTCGTTCATCCAGCCCATGTTCCACTTCAGGTCAAAGCCGAGTCCGTTCTCCTCGACCGGCTTGGTGATATTGGCCCAGGCTGTCGACTCCTCCGCTATGATCAGAGCACCCTTCTGCTTCTTGTGGAAAATGGAATTAAGATGCTTGAGAAGCTCGATCGCCTCAAGATTCTCGTTTCCGCCGTATTTGTTCGCAACCCACTGTCCGGGCTTTCTGCCGTAATCAAGATAGAGCATCGAAGCAACAGCGTCCATTCTGATACCGTCGGCATGATATTTATCTACCCAGAAAAGAGCGTTTGCGATAAGGAAGTTCGAGACCTCCGGCCTTCCGAAGTTAAATATCAGAGTGCCCCAGTCGGGATGCTCGCCCAGCCTCTTGTCGGGATGCTCATAGAGGCAGGTTCCGTCAAAGGTTGCAAGCGCGAACACATCTCTCGGGAAATGGGCGGGAACCCAGTCCAGTATCACGCCTATGCCGTTCGCGTGCATAAAATCCATGAAATACATGAAATCCTGAGGAGTTCCGTACCTTGAGGTCGGTGCGTAGTATCCCGTTACCTGATAGCCCCATGAGCCGTCAAAAGGATGCTCCATGATCGGCATCAGCTCTATATGCGTATATCCCTGCTTCTTGACATATTTTGCCAGCAGCGGGGCGATCTCGCGATAGTTGTAGAAATCGTTCTCGTTATCGCTCCTGCGCTTCCACGATCCGAGGTGGACCTCATAGATCGACATGGGCATGGACCGGGGATCGATCTTCCTGCGATCCGCGAGCCATTTGTCATCCGTCCAGTCGAACTTGAGCGAGCGAACGATCGAAGCCGTATTCGGACGCATCTCTCCGAAGAATTCGTAGGGATCGGACTTCAGATAGGTAAGTCCGCCGGTACATTTGATCTCGTATTTGTATATCTCGTTCTCTCCGACTCCGGGAATGAAAAGTTCGAAGATGCCGGCCGCTCTGAGCTTTCTCATGGGATGGCGCC
>CAJOQS010000209.1 GCA_905236925.1 uncultured Lachnospiraceae bacterium
ACGAGGATTTCCTGTACCGCCTGTTCGGAGTGGACGCCGAGCTTCTCATCGACCACGCGTGGGGCCGCGAGCCTGTTACGATAGCGGATATACACAACTACCATCCCCGGGCCAGGTGTCTTTCCAACGGACAGGTCCTCATGAGCGATTACCCCTTTGACAAGGGCCTCCTGATCGTCAAGGAGATGATGGACGTTCTCTGCGGCAGTATGCTCGCCGGTAACGTTGTTACGGATACAGTCTCTTTATATATCGGGTATTCCGGTTCGGATTTCACGCACCGTTCACACCGCGGTGCCTCAGAAAACAACCCCGGCGCGGCAGCTCTCCCCGCATACGCATCCGGACGCGCATGTCTTGAGGCCGCGACCAGCTCAGCCGCCGAGTGGCTTCCGGCCATTGCCGCCCTCTATCAGCGTATAGTCGATCCGGCTCTTACGATCCGCAGAGTTAACATCACCTGCTGCGACATACACAAGGAGGAATTCCGGCAGCTGGATCTGTTTACGGACACCGCAGCAGCCGAGAAGCAGAAAAAGGTCCAGACCGCCATGCTGAATATACGCAGCCGTTTCGGCAGGGATGCCGTGATACGCGGTATGGATCTCGAAGAGGGTGCCATGACGCTCGAACGCAATCACCAGATAGGAGGACACAGCAGTGGGGAATAGAGCAAGAATGTCTGTCGAGAAGCGCGCGAAGCAGTTCATGCCCTTCTCCGCCCTGCCGGGTCTCGACGAGGCCCTCGCCATGGTCGAGCTTGAGGCCGAATCATCGGGAAGTACGCAGTACGGACAGGGAAACGAGAATGCAGGGAAGTCCGGTCCCGACAGGCCCCCGGCAAGGTCTCAGACAGTTCCGCTGCCATAAATCGGGCAGGATGGAGTCACCCCTCCTCCCCGATACGGACCTCTCGCAAGCAAAGCGTGCCTCCGAACCAAGGGAATTCGCTTACCGCACATAAAAAAGCGCGGAGGACATTCCGCGCTTTTTTGAACAATATCATAGTGGACCTTACGTTGTAGGATCCGTTCCCCGGACCTCAGACGGGCAGGAAGAACTTAACGATAAAGATCAGTGACAGGATATAGGTCAGTACCGATACATCCTTTGCCTTTCCGGTAAGGACCTTGATGCAGGTATAGGTTATAAGGCCGATACCGATCGCATGTCCGATGGAACTTGATATAGGCATTGCGATGAGCATCAGAGCTACGGGAGCGATATCCGTGATATCATCAAAGTTGATATTGCGGAGACCCGAAAGCATCAGAATACCTACATAGATCAGAGCAGAGGAAGTAGCTGCCGGAGGGATTATCGCCGCGATAGGCGAAATGAACATACATGCAAGGAATACGATCGCTGTTGTAAACGCGGTCAGACCTGTACGTCCGCCTGCCTCAACACCGGATGCCGACTCGATGAATGTTGTAACGGTAGAAGTACCTGTCATGGAACCTGCTACTGTACCTACAGCATCGGCAAGGAGAGCTTCCTTCATCTTGGGCATCTTGCCGTCCTTGTCAAGCATGCCTGCTCTTGAAGCGGTACCAACGAGTGTTCCGATGGTATCGAACATATCGATTATGCAGAAGGTGATGATCAGGATAACAACAGTTGTCCAGCCGATCTCAGCCAGTCCTGCGAAGTTGAACTTGAACAGGGTAACCTTTGCCATCGTTCCGAAAGAAGGCAGCCATGAAGCGGTTGCAAGTCCTGCGAAGGGATTGGTTCCGAGGAACAGTGCCTGTCCTGCCCAGTAAACGATGCTGGCAACGAGCATACCGAGGATAACGGCAGCCTTGATGCCCTTATGAGCCAGAGTAATGATAACAAACAGTCCTACGAACATGGTAACAACCGTAAGAACCATAGCGCCCCATCCGCTACCGATGCTTTCCTTCATGTTCTTGGCTGTAAGAGAACCGAAGAAGTCTCTCATTACATAGAAAGGAGACGTGAATCCGTTGGTCTCCGAGTAGATACCCGCATTCGAACCAAGTCCGATATTAAGGAGCATGATACCGATAGCAGGCGAGATGCCGTGACGGACACCCGCGGGGATCGCTTCAACGATCTTCTCGCGCACATTAAGGAGTGAAAGGATTATGAAGATGATACCTTCGATCAGGATGATGCACATGCAGGCCTGATAAGACTGCACATATGTCATTCCTGTCATTCCTACGATGCTCGCGCACAGGGTTGCATAGAAGCTGTTGAGTCCCATTCCAGGTGCCATTGCGAAGGGCTTGTTTGCGGCAAATGCCATTACAAACATACCGATTGCCGACGCGATACAGGTTGCCATGAATACAGCGCTCCACAGACCTTCTTCCGCGCCTTCGGCTCCGAATCCTGTCAGCAGGTTGGGGTTCAGGGCGATGATATAAGCCATCGTCATGAACGTTGTGAGGCCGGCGACGATCTCAGTTCTTACATTCGTTCCGTTCTCTTTGAGTTTGAACCATTTCTCGAGCATAACTAACCTCCAATACATATTTTTTGTGAGGAAAACCCCCATTGATTATGATATCAACGGGGGCTGTGTTAGTCAATAATTTTATACAATTTTTTTTAGATAAATTTAATTATTTTGTACAAGATGCACACAGGTTTTTAGTTCTTTGCGAACCACTTGCCGCGCTTCGAAACTACATCGAAGATAACCGCTGCAAGAAGGACGACGCCCTTAACAACTCTCTGCATATTCGCGTCTACGCCCATCAGGGACATACCCATATTTATAACGCCCATCAGAACAGCACCGACGATAACGCCGGGAACAGTACCGATTCCGCCGTATGCAGAAGCACCGCCGATGAAGCAGGAGCCGATCGCATCCATCTCGTAGTTCTGTCCGTAAGTCGGCTGAGCCGAGGTCAGACGAGCGATGGTAACCATTCCCGCAAGTGCCGCGAGCAGACCCATGTTGGTGTATGCAAGGAAGTAAACCTTATTGGTATTGATACCCGAAAGCTTGGTAGCCTTCTCGTTTCCGCCAACCGCATAGAACGCACGGCCCACGGTGGTATTGGAGGTAATGTATCCGTAGATCAGCACCACAAGGAATACCCAGATGAGTACGGTCGGGATACCTTTATGCTGAGCGAGCCTGAACGCGAAAGCGAAGATCGCCAGAGCGATAAATACTGTTTTTACCCAGAATGTAGCCGCCGATTCAACCTCATATTCCTTCTTTATCTGTGTAAGCCTCTTCTTAAGCTGAAGTCCCACAAACAAAAGGGCCAGAACGATTCCCACGATCAGGCAGAGTCCGTTGATTCCTTCAAAATGGAAGATATCGGGGATATAGCAGTTTGCGCCGCCGCCGAACAGGTTTACGAAGGAGGTGCAGTCCTTGATCGAAATGGTCAGTCCGTTCAACACTACATTGCTCAGTCCTCTGAACGCAAGCATGCCTGCAAGCGTTACGATGAAAGGAGGGATTCTTACATAGGCGATCCAGAATGCCTGGAATGCGCCGATCGCGGTACCTACGACCAGCATGATAAGGATCGTAAGGAGCATCGGGACACCCATCTCTACCATGAGCTTGGCTCCTACCGCGCCTACAAAGCATACTACGGATCCTACCGAAAGATCGATGTTACCGCCGGTCAGGATACAGAGCAGCATACCTGTTGCAAGTATGAACACGTACGCGTTCTGGGAAATGATGTTCGAAATATTCGCGGGGAGCAGGATGCTTCCTCCGGTCAAAATGGCAAACATTCCGAATACCAGGACAAGTACGATGATCATCGTATATTTTTTAGTAAATTCCAGCAGTTTTGTATTTGTCATTTTTCAACCTCACTCATTAACCGGCTTTTATGATATGTGACATGATAGCCTCCTGCGAAGCCTCCGAAGCATCAAGCTCACCGACCATTTTGCCTTCGTTCATTATGTAGATCCTGTCGCACATACCGAGTATCTCGGGCATCTCCGAGGAGATCATGATGACCGATTTGCCCTCTGCGACAAGCTGGTTCATAATGCAGT
>CAJOQS010000210.1 GCA_905236925.1 uncultured Lachnospiraceae bacterium
CCGGGGTGTGATTTCGGCAAGCATGTTATCCCTTACTGCCACAAGAACGGCGCAAGGATCTTTGCATATGAATATAACGGCTACTGGAAGGATGTAGGAACTCTTTCGGCATATTGGAGCTCCAATATGGAGCTTATCGATCTGGTACCGGAATTCAATCTTTATGAGGAATTCTGGAAGATCTACACCAAATCCAACGAGATCCCTCCCCAGTACATCGCTGAAAGCGCGGTTGTCAGCCGCAGCATAGTCGGAGAAGGCTCGGAGATTTACGGAGAAGTATACAATTCCGTTATTAGTCCCGGTGTTATCATCGGTGAAGGAACGAAGGTCTATGATTCCATTATCATGAACTCTTCGCAGATAGGCAGCAACTGCAATATCTACAAGGCCGTCATCGCCGAGCGCGTTGTTGTGGGCAACAACTGTGAGCTGGGCGTCGGCGAAGAAAAAGAGAATAAGGAGCATCCCAATATATACTGCAACGGTCTTGTGACCGTCGCGGAAGGAAGTGTCATTCCGAACGGAGTCAAAATCGGAAAGAATACCGTTATCATGGGAGAGACCGTTCCGGGGGACTATCCGAACGGCTGGCTTGACAGCGGCGAAAGTCTGACACCTCATCTTAACAGAGGAGGATCCAAGGTATGAGAGCTATAGGCTTGGTTCTTGCGGGCGGCAACAACAACAGGATGCGCGAACTTTCCAACAAGCGCGCGATCGCAGCCATGCCCGTTGCGGGAAGCTACCGTGCTATTGACTTTGTACTCAGCAGCATGTCAAATTCCCATATTCAAAAGGTTGCAGTTCTTACACAGTACAACTCCAGGTCGCTTAATGAGCACCTCAGCTCATCAAAATGGTGGGATTTCGGACGTAAGCAGGGCGGACTGTATGTTTTCACTCCGACGATCACCACGGACAACTCCTTCTGGTACAGAGGAACTGCGGACGCGATATATCAGAATCTTTCCTTCCTCAGAAACAGCCACGAGCCCTACGTTATAATCTGCTCGGGAGACGGCGTTTACAAGCTGGATTTTAATAAGCTCATTGAGTACCATATCAAAAAGAAGGCCGATGTTACCGTGGTTGCCAGACGCGCGACTCCGCAGACTGATATCACAAGGTACGGCATTATCAGTGTCGATGAAGACAACCGCATAACCTCTTTTGATGAAAAGCCCTTCTACAGCAGAGAGGCAGACCCATTCCTTTCAATGGGTATCTATGTCATCAGACGCCGCCAGCTGATCGAGCTGATCGAGAAGACGGTCGAGGAGGAACGGTACGATTTTGTCAGAGATATCATCGTGCGATATCTCGGCATCAAGAAGATGTACACCTACGAGCATACGGATTACTGGAGCAATATCAGTACGGTTGAGGATTATTACCGCACTAACATGGATTTCCTCGATAAGAAGGTCAGAAATTACTTCTTCAAGGAATATCCGGATGTTTACTCGAAGGTTGACGATCTTCCCCCCGCCAAGTATAATGCAGGATCGAACGTACGCAACTCGCTGGTTTCGAGCGGAACCATCATAAACGGAACCATTGAGAATTCAGTCGTTTTCAAGCAGGTCTATGTCGGGAACAATTGCACGATCAAAAACTCCATTATTCTGAACGACGTGCATATCGGAGACAACACCTATATAGAAAACTGCATTGTCGAAAGCCGGGATACGATCCGGCCCAATCAGACATACATAGGAGAAAACGGAAAGATAAGGATCGTCGTTGAAAAGAACGACAGGTATCTGATCTAATGATAACAATGATGCCCGCCCCAAGCGAAGGGACCCCTCCGGTCCGGCGCTTGGGGCAGCGTGTCGTTTCGGAAAAAGGTATCAGCAGAAATGAAGAAGAAAAGCAGGGCTTCCCTGTCAAAGGTGCTGATGATCCTCTGGCTGATGACCGCCGCTGCGGTTCTTGTGGTCACTGTAGTATATTTCGGTGAACTGCAGAAGCTGTATTCGGCCGTCGGCAGGATCGAAGAAGAAAAGGCATCCGGAGAGGTGGAGCAGATGAACACAAGCAAGAACGGAGATGCTGCGGCGATCACGGACGTGGCAGTCTATCCGACCGGGAACGATGGTCTGTCCGATCCTTCGGAGGCACCTCCGGTCACGGAAGCACCGACTCCCGGGGATGATACGGCTGTAACAGGAACCCCGCAGACCAGTGATACACCCCCGGATACTCCCGAACCTTCGGATCCTCCCGAAAGCGGTGATACGGAGCTGGCTTATTACCATGACGGGACTATCGATCCCTCAAAGCCTATCATCGCCCTTTCGTTCGATGACGGACCGAGCGTCTATACCGTCAGGATACTTGAGGCACTCAAAAAGTATAACGCAAAAGCGACCTTTTTCATGGTCGGCTACAATATCGAGACTCATAAGGACGAAGTCAAGGCCGTATACGAGGCCGGCTGCGAGATTGGAAACCATACCACGGACCATACAAGCCTGAAAAAGGGCAAGGCCGCGGAGATAAAGGCACGGGTATACGACAACGAGGACCTCATCAACACTATAGTACCGGTCGGAAAGGTCATTGTGCGGCCTCCGTACGGAGATTTTAACGATACGGTAAAAGAGCTTATCGCGCGTCCCATGTTCAACTGGTCGGTGGATTCGCTTGACTGGAAGACCAGAAACGCCGATTCCGTTGTGAAACAAATCCAGCAGGATGCTAAAGACGGCTATATCATACTCATGCACGATCTTTATGAAAGCACGGCGGAGGCAACGGAACGGATCATTCCCTGGCTGATTGAGCAGGGTTATCAGGTTACATGCGTCAGCGACATGTTTAAAGCCAGAGGCGAAGAGGTTCTGGACGGACATGTCTACAGGCTCGCGAAACCTGCAGAGTAAAAGGAAAAGGAAAAATAAAAGTGAAAGTAATATTCGGACTTGGCAATTTCGGCAGGGAATATGCCGGAACCAGGCATAACATGGGATTTGATACGGTGACCAGACTGTCGGACACCCTCGGTATAAAGCTAGATACAAAAAGGTTTAAGGGTCTGTGCGGATTCGGCTTCATAGGTACTGAGAAAGTCATTCTGGTCCAGCCCCAGACATACATGAACCTCAGCGGGGAATGCGTCCGAGCGGTGCTTGATTTCTTCAAGCTGACCAACAGGGACATCATAGTGGTCTACGATGATATAAGCCTTGCTCCGGGACAGCTCCGTCTTAGAAAAAAAGGGAGCGCCGGCGGTCACAACGGGATCAAGAACATCATAGCTCATCTCGGAACGGACGAATTTGACCGGATAAAGATCGGCGTTGGCGAAAAGCCGGAGGGACATGATCTTGTAGATTATGTTCTCGGCCGTTTCCCGAAGGAGGAAGAGCCCGTCATCCGTGAAGCGGTCTGCGAAGCCGCAAAGGCGTGTGAGGCCATTATCACGGACGGAATGGATGAAGCGATGAATGTCTTTAACAGAAAAAAGGAAAGTCAATGAATATCTTTACCCAAACACTTTCTGAATACAGCGAGCTTTCGGGATTCTGGGAGCGCATGGAAAAAAACCGTCTTCCGGTACGTTTGACCGGCTGCACGGATTCCGAAAAAGCACATCTTATCGCTGCTGCGGCTGAGAAGAAGAACCGGACGCTGGTCATAGCCGACAATGAGATCAAGGCCCGGGAGCTTGCGGCCGACCTGAGGCTTTTTGGCAGGAACGTGCTTTTTTATCCGGCGAAGGACATAATCTTCTACAGCGCGGATGTTCACGGAGATGCGATAATCTGTGAGAGGCTCAAGTGTCTGAAACGGCTGGCATCGGGTGAACCGGTGACAGTCGTTGCGTCTTTTTCCGCGGGCATGGACAAGATAATGTCCATCGAGGATCTGAAGAAGTTCGTTATCCACATCGATCCGGATGATACGATCGACCCGGAGGTTCTCGCCGAAAAGCTTGTATCTATAGGCTATGAAAGAACGGGGCTTGTTGAGAATCCCGGAGAATTCGCCATTCGCGGCGGTATAATAGATATTTATCCCCTTGCGGAGGAAAGCCCCTACCGCGTGGAACTGTGGGGAGATGAGATAGATTCGATAAGGATATTCGACCCTTCAAGCCAGAGATCGATCGAGAACGCCGGAGGCTTTGATATTTTCCCCGCGGTGGAGACGGTTTTGTCCGAGGAGGAGATCGCCGAAGGCATCACAAGGCTTGACGCTGACCTGAAAAAGTATTCAAAAGCCCTTAAGGCCGATATGAAGACCGAGGAGGCCGCCCGTGCTGGCAAATCCGTCGCGGCCTTTAAGGAGAATCTGGAATATCTTAAAGGGAAGGCGGCTCTCGAAAGCTATATAGATTATTTCACGGACAGGAGCATTTCCTTCTTCGACCTTTTTAGCGACGGGGATTCCGTTATCTTTATAGATGAACCTGCCAGAGTGGCTGAAACCGCAGAAGCGGTGGACACGGAATTCAGGATGAGTATGCAGGGGCGTCTTGAAAGCGGATATATCCTTCCGGGGCAGGCTTCGGCTGTATATGATTCGGGAAACCTCTTCGCAAGGCTTTCCAATGCTCCGGTCGTTCTGCTGAGCGCGCTTGATTACAAGTTCGCCAAAATACCCGTGAAGTATTCCGCCGGAATAACCGTAAGGTCGGTCAGCTCGTATAACAGCGATTTCGAAATGCTTACCAAGGAACTTACGGGCTGGAAGAAAAAGGGCTACAGGGTTATCCTCCTGACCGCCTCAAAATCAAGGGCCATGCGTCTTGCGCAGGACCTTCGGGACTATGATCTTAACTCCTTCTTCTGCGAGGATGAGAACAGATTTGTGCAGGAAGGCGAGATAGCGGTCATATCGGGTTCGGTCACAAGGGGCTTCGAGTATCCGATGCTCAAATTCGCGGTTGTCTGTGAGAGCGACATATTCGGAAAGCAGAAGAAAAAGACTCACAGGCCCAAGCTGTACGAAGGCTCCAGAATACAGGATTTTGCCAAGCTCTCGAGCGGAGATTATGTAGTTCACGAAAACTACGGAGTCGGGATCTACAGGGGCATTGAGAAGATCGAAGTCGATCATGTCGAAAAGGATTATATCAAGATAGAATACGCCGGAGGCGGAACTCTGTATGTCCTGGCCACAGCCATGGACGCGGTCCAGAAATACTCGGGACCCGAAGGCAGGACACCCAAGATCAACAAGCTTGATTCCGCCGAATGGAAGAATACAAAGGCCAAAGTCAGAGGGGCGGTTCGCGATATCGCGGACAGTCTCGTGCGTCTTTATGCCATCCGGCAGGCAAAGCAGGGTTACAGGTTCGGCAAGGATACCGTCTGGCAGAAGGAATTTGAGGAGACCTTTCCCTTTGAGGAAACGGACGATCAGCTCAAGGCGATCGAGGATACAAAAAGGGACATGGAATCTACGAAGATCATGGATCGCCTTATCTGCGGAGATGTCGGCTACGGCAAGACCGAGATAGCGATACGCGCGGCATTTAAGGCGGTGCAGGACGGCAAACAGGTTGCATTTCTGGTTCCTACCACGATCCTTGCGCAGCAGCACTATAATACATTTGCTTCGAGAATGGCAGATTATCCCGTCCGTGTGGGAATGCTCTCCCGCTTCAGAACTGCGGCGGAACAGAAAAAAGCCCTATCGGAACTGAAAAGCGGGCAGCTCGATATTATCATCGGAACCCACAGGCTTTTATCGGGAGATGTCAGCTTTAAGAATCTCGGACTCCTTATCGTTGACGAGGAACAGCGCTTCGGAGTAACGCACAAGGAGAAAATAAAGCAGATCAAATCGGATGTTGATGTCCTTACTCTCACCGCGACCCCCATCCCCAGAACGCTTCATATGAGCCTTATCGGGATCAGGGACATGAGCGTCCTCGACGAGCCGCCGATAGACCGTCTTCCGATACAGACCTTTGTCATGGAGCATAACGACGAGATAATCCGCGAGGCAGTAAACAGGGAGCTTGCCCGAGGCGGACAGGTTTATTATGTATATAACAGGGTAAACGGCATATCCGAGGTGGCTGGAAGGCTTCAGAAGCTTCTCCCGGATGCAAGAGTCGTATATGCGCACGGACAGATGAGTGAGCGTGAGCTGGAAAAGGTCATGTTCGGATTCATCAACGGAGAGATAGATGTTCTGGTTTCAACCACCATCATTGAAACCGGACTTGATATATCAAACGTTAACACGATGATCATTGACGATGCGGACAGACTGGGTCTTTCCCAGCTCTATCAGCTCAGAGGAAGGGTCGGGCGCTCGAGCCGGACTGCGTATGCTTTCCTGATGTACAAAAGGGACAAGGTCCTTAAGGAGGTTGCTGAGCAGAGACTTTCGGCGATCCGTCAGTTTACCGAACTCGGCAGCGGATTTAAGATCGCGATGCGCGACCTCGAGATCAGAGGCGCCGGAAACCTTCTCGGAGCGGAGCAATCGGGACAGATGTCAGCCGTCGGGTACGATCTGTACTGCAAGCTCCTGAATGAGGCGGTAAAGGCGCTCAAGCTCGGTGAGGAGGAGATAGTAACCTGGGATACATCCATCGATATGGATATTGACGCCTTCATACCCTCATCATATATTAAAAATGAGCTTCAGAAGCTGGATATGTATAAGAGGATCGCAAATATTGAAAGCAGAGAGATGCTTATCGACATGCAGGAGGAGCTGACCGACCGGTACGGGGATATCCCTGCGGCGGTAAACAATCTCCTGAACATCGCGCTGCTTAAGAGCATAGCCCACGATGCATATGTTACGGGGCTGACGCAGAAGCGTATGGAGGTACGGCTGAGCATGTACGAAAAGGCCGGACTCGACGTTGCCAGGATCCCGGAGCTTATTGCCTCCTTTGGCAGCAGGCTTAAGCTGATCCCCGGAAAAACACCGACTTTTGTTTTCACCCTTGAAGATAAAACTCATAAGAGAAGAGATAAGCTTCCGGTGAAGGATATACTCGAGCAGACGGGTGAAGTTCTTGAAGCTCTGCGCGGGATCAAAATCGGGGAACCCGAAAAGAAAAGGACTGAATGATATGTACAGCATAAAGAGATTTGCGGTTTTTCTGGCCGCCGCTTTATTAGTTATGATCGTGGCAGCCGGATGCGATAAAGAAGAGAATACCGACCGTTCCGAGCTGACGACGAGCTTCCTCGAGGATACGGTCTTTACGGTCTCGGACGAACGGGTGGGCCTCACCGAGTGGTATCTATACGCGCTTCCGCAGATAGCGCAGACGGAGAGCCTGTACGGAAAAGAAATATGGGATTATAAAATAAATGACGACAGCGTCTCAATGTGGGATTCCGTGAAGGATGACATCATGGGACAGATAGTCTATATCAAGATAGTCTGTGCCAGAGCCGAATCGCTAGGCATATCGTTGAGCGAGGACGATCTGCTCACGATAAACCTTCAGACCGATGAATACATGAGCCGCCTAAGCACTGCTCAGAAGGAGGAGTACGGGATCACGGAGGATATCGTTAAAAAGATCTACAGGGACAATATGCTCGCAATGAAGGTGTATGAGAACCTGACGCTGAATATCGATACCGATATTCCTGACGAGGAAGTCAGACATATGGTTCTCGAGTACATACCGATCCTGAAGGATCATGAGCTCGACAACGGAGAGATAGTCGACTATACGCCGGAGGAGCTTGCGCTGATAAAGGCGGATGCGGAGCAGTACCTGGCCGCAGCCCGTGCGGACACAAACATCACCCATCTTGCGGAGATCAATGACGACAGGTACAGTGTAGTAGAAATGGTTGCTGATTTTGAGGAGCTTTCGAACAAGCTTCCGGGAGACATCCCGAGGATAGCCTTTTCAATGAATGAAGGCGAGATAGCCGGCCTGTTCGAGACAGATGACGCGTTCTTCATACTCGACTGTGTCAGAAGGACCGACGAGGAGAGTACGAACGAGGCAAGGATCGCCATAATCGAATCAAGGCAGAAGGCCCTGTTTGAAGAACAGTACTCAATATGGGAAAAGGAAACAGTTATAAAGACAAATTATAAGGTTTGGGATTCACTTGAGCGGTGATCCCAAACTTTATTCTATCACGGCCGACTCGTATATTATATCTCCGATGCGGCTGATGATCTCATGATCTATTATGGTATTGAGTGGCAGATAATCCATCAGCTCTTCGAAACCGTCTACTTCGTAATAGCCGATATAGTCGTTTACCAGATCAGCGACCTCCTCGCCGGTCAGAGTTATATTCTCCTGCTTTGCCACTGCCGCGTAAAAACACTGCTGTCTGAGACTGTTCGCCACATCTGTGTCCAGCATTGAGGACAGATACTCCGCGTCATACCCCTCCGACGCAAAATACTCCTCGGGTCTCATTCCCATCTGATATGTCACATCATAAATACTGTCATAATACTCCTGCTTCAGAATATTATGAACATCCTGCGGGATCTCGCCAAAAGTCGTGTTATCCATCGCCTTCGAAACAAGCTCTGCCGTAGCGGTTTCTCTGGAAAGGGTGCTCGCGGCCTCTATGCTGTTCATGATCTCGTCGCTGCACGCGTCAAGAGAATCATATCCCATAACTCCGCAGATA
>CAJOQS010000211.1 GCA_905236925.1 uncultured Lachnospiraceae bacterium
AGTGTCGGGGATCTAAGGGATCCGGCTACCATCGATCCTGATAAGGTGATGAGCGGTTCTTTGAAACAGGATTCGGTTGGATCTATTTTTGCTGAACTCAACAGACTGTGTGAGGATCACAGGCTGAGAGTGGATATGGCTTCGCGAATGCAGGAACTTATCGATGGCAGGGGCGCGGAGCGGATTGTTGAGTGTTTTTCAGGCTTTTTAGCTGGAAAGGAAGGGTGCAGCTATGGAGATGAAGTTTTATCGTTGTAAGCATTGCGGACAGATCGTTGCTATCGTGAAGGGCACCGGCGTTCCGATCAAGTGCTGCGGTGAAGCTATGGAGGAGATAAAGGCGGGCGAGACGGATGCTTCCGTTGAGAAGCACGTGCCTGTTTATGAAGTAAATAACGGAACTGTTTCTGTCAAGGTCGGCTCAGCGGAGCATCCGATGGTTGAGGAGCATTATATAGAGTGGATCGCGCTTCAGACACGCGAGGGCAATCAGAGAAAGGCCCTCAAGCCCGGTCAGAAACCCGAGGCTACATTCAGGATCACCGACGGCGATGAGGTTGTTGCCGTATATGCATACTGCAACCTGCACAGTCTCTGGAAGGCTTGACGCATTTCAGCATTTCGACGCACACTGAGCAGATCTTTGAATGAAGGAGGCAGTCTATGGCTGAGATGAATCCCAAGGCTATGTACAAGATCTCATATGGTCTTTTTGTCTGTACGGCGGCGAAGGATGGCAGGATGAACGGATGCATCATCAATACTGCCATGCAGGTGGCTTCCGAGCCCAACCGGATATCGATCGCGGTGAACAAGGCGAATCTTACGCACGATATGATCAGGGAGACAGGCGTCTGCAATATCTCGGTCATCAGCAGGGATGCGGATTTCTCACTGTTCAAGCATTTTGGATTCCGGTCCGGACGTGAAGTTGACAAGTTCGGCGCGGATTATCCGAAGGAGAATTATGCGATCGCAGAAAACGGTATTCCTTACGTTACCGCAGGGACCAATGCCTACTTCTCGCTCAAGGTGGAGCAGAGCGTGGATCTCGGATCGCACACTATGTTTATCTGCGAGCCTGTATTCATGACTGTTCTGTCAGGTACTTCCTCGTGCACCTACGAGTATTATCAGAGCGATATCAAGCCGAAGCCCGAAGCAGTCGGCACCACGCCGAAGGGCGAGACTGTCTGGCGCTGCACGATATGCGGCTACGAGTGGGTCGGAGAGGAGCTTCCGGATGATTTCATCTGCCCGATCTGCAAGCATCCCAAGGCGGATTTTGAAAAAGTAGTTAGATAATGCCGGAGTTATACTGATATTCTACCGGCTGACCATGTGAAACGGCGAACCGGCGGTCGATCGTATTGAGTGATATGTTGACCGCGCGGTTCGCTTTTTTTTTCGCTGCATCGCAAAATAGGCCTTGCAAGTACGTCTGCGTTGTGCTATTATTTAATGCAATTTTAGAACACTAAAGTGCTGAATTGCATTTGGCACGGGAAGCTGTAAAGAGGAGGTTTCGTATGCAGAAGAAGGATATTGACTGGGGCAATTTAAGCTTTGCCTATATCAAGACCGACAAGAGGTTTGTTTCAAATTACAAAAACGGCGCATGGGACGAGGGTGCCCTTGTTGATGACGCAACTGTGTGCATCAGCGAGTGTGCCGGTGTTATCCAGTATTCGCAGACCGTTTTTGAGGGCCTGAAGGCCTACACGACCGAGGACGGCCACATCGTATGCTTCAGACCCGATCTGAACGCGGCCCGTATCGAGGAATCTGCGAAGCGTCTTGAAATCCCCGTATTTCCGCAGGAACGCTTCCTGAAGGCTGTTGACGAGGTTGTCGCAGCCAACGAGGCGTTTGTTCCCCCGTACGGAAGCGGAGCGACCTTCTATCTTCGTCCCGTTCTGTTCGCGACAGGTCCCGTTATCGGTGTTAAGCCCGCCGAGGAGTATCAGTTCAGAATCTTCGGAACTCCCGTAGGTCCTTACTTCAAGGGCGGAGCCAAGCCTATCGTTATCAAGGTCAGCGATTTTGACCGTGCCGCACCGAACGGTACCGGACATATCAAGGCCGGACTGAACTACGCCATGAGCCTTCATGCGATCGTTACCGCGCATGAGGAGGGATATGCCGAGAACCTTTATCTTGACCCCAAAACAAGAACCAAGGTCGAGGAGACCGGTGGTGCGAACTTCCTGTTCGTAACTAAGGACAACAAGGTTGTTACTCCCAAGTCCAACAGCATCCTTCCTTCGATCACCCGCCGTTCGCTCGTTCAGGTTGCGAAGGAGTACCTCGGTCTCGAGGCGGAGGAGCGCGAGATAACTCTCGAGGAAGTAAAGGATATGGCGGAGTGCGGACTGTGCGGAACCGCGGCTGTTATTTCCCCTGTCGGCAAAATTGTTGACCACGGCAAGGAGATTTGCTTCCCGAGCGGAATGGAGAAAATGGGTCCCATTACCCAGAAGCTTTATGACACACTTACCGGAATACAGATGGGCCGTATAGAAGGACCTAAGGGATGGGTACACAGGATTAAATAATGAATCTGGATTACAATATTTTCCTGGAATTGGCTGTGATACCGCTGGATATTATCATCTGCGTGTATTTACACCTTAGATTTAATAAAGGCAGCAACGTGAACAGGGCTTTCAAGTCGTTCGCGTTGCTTGTTGCCGTTACAAATATTGTTGATGTCGCGACCGCGATCGTGACCAGCGCAAAGGGGGCAGTTCCCAACTGGGTACATTACCTGTTCAACACGGCGGACTGTATTCTTGCAGCAGCTTCGGCAACAGCTTTCGTTTTCTATGTTTATTCGTATGTTCAGGGCAGGTTCGGAATACGCAACATTGTTTTCCAGCTGCCGTTCATGCTGGACCTTGTGTTGCTGGTCATCAACCCGTTTACGCACCTTGTTTTTGAGTACGACGCGGCCGGCAACTACATACACGGACCGCTGTTTGTCGCAGTGGCCTACGGCATCCCCATCGCAACCTTCCTTATGGGCTGCGGATATATGCTCATCCACTGGAAGAACTACAGGCGGGCGCAGATCATTTCCATGATCGTCGGGATGATCCTGACAGGAACGATCTTCTTCCTTCAGATGCTGTTGTTCGATGATTATCTGATCACATTCTTCGTAGCGTCTATCGGAGTTCTGGTCATTTATCTTTCTCTTGAAACGCCCGATTACGAGAAGCTCATCGAAACCATGAAGGAGCTTCAGGAGGCACGGGAGAGGGAGGCAGAGGCTTCCGCGAGGGAGCACCTTTCGGAAGAGGTCATGCTTGCAC
>CAJOQS010000212.1 GCA_905236925.1 uncultured Lachnospiraceae bacterium
CGGGGCGCGATCCCGGGCATAATCCCGACCTGGGGCTGGGGCTTCGAGTGGGGAAGCGGACCTGCATGGGACAGTATCCTTGCGGAGCTTCCGTATCAGATATGGCAGAAAAGAAACGATCTTTCCGCTTTTGATATAGCGAAGAGAAGCCTTGTTAAGTATCTGCACTATCTCGATACGAGAAAAGACGATAAAGGTCTGCTGGCCTTCGGCCTCGGAGACTGGTGCGCACCGACGAATCCGAGAAAGGCACCCCTGATCCTGACAGACAGCATCGAGGCGTTTATTATCGCGGGAAGAACTGCTGAAATGTTCGAGGCCGAGGGAGATAAGGACAATGCCGCTTTCTGTGCCTCCTTTGCCGCCGAAATGAGGAAGAACATCCGCGCGTACCTTTTCGACAAAGAGACTTGTGTATTCGAGGGCGGATCACAGACCTCGCAGGCCATGGGTATCTATTACGGACTTGTTGAAGAAAACGAAAAGGAAAAGGCCTTTAAGGCGTTAATGGACATAATCCGGCTGGATGACTGTCATATTGCGACCGGAGTGCTCGGAGGCAGGGTGCTGTTCCATCTGCTTGCGGAAAACGGCGAGATAGATACGGCCATGAAGATACTTACAAATCATACGAAGCCTTCTTACATGCAGTGGGTCCTGGAGGGTGAGACCGCTCTGTGCGAGAGCTTTGAGGGCAGCGGAGGCTTAATGTCCCATAACCATCATTTCTGGGGCAATATCAGTGCATTCTTCATGGAGCAGATAGGCGGCATAAAGGTGCATGCGGACAGGATCGACATCGATCCGCATTTCCCGAAGTGCATTAACAGGGCAAAGGCCTGCTTCGACAGTGTATTCGGCCGTGTTTCGGTCGAATGGGAGAGAGACGCGGTTACCGGTGAGGTCACCGTGAAGAGTTCCGTTCCGAAAAAGGAATAAGGCAATTTACATGAACGATAAGTCATTTTTCAAAAAGAACAAAGGCGTGCTGATCGCCGTAATTGTAGCTGTGGTGATCCTTGCAGTGCTCTTTGTGGGATTCAAGATCCTCGTCAGAGTCGGAAGCCCGAAATATTTTTATAATTATCTGCATGATACCGCGGGAAGCCTCCCGGCAGAATACAATCCTTCCGCGGCCGAGGGTGCCGATCTTCCGGTGGCGTATTCGGTTAAGGAAACCGATCCCTCGGAGCACAAGGTCGAGGAGACCGTGCAGGTAAACGGATTCCCGGTCGGAAACTACATACGCACGGACAGGATCTATTTTTCACCCGATTTCACGGAGAAGCTCTGCGGAGTCGAAGGCATGCTGACATTCAGGGGCAATTATGCAAGAAGCATGAGCTCGGTCGGCGCACCTTCGATCGATAAGGAGAAATTCGCGTCCGGACGCTGGACCTATTCCACGGGCAAGGTCCTGAAATCCAACGGTGTCGACTACTGGTCCGGCAACGGCTGGACAGGTCAGCCGATACTCATCAAATGGGACGAGGAAACGAAAAAGCACATGAACCTCTTCGATTCCGCGAAGGAAGCGAAGGAACTTACGGAAGTCATATATCCGGGAATGGACGGCTGTATTCATTTCCTTGACCTTGAAACGGGCAAGGAGACCAGACCCACGATAAATGTGGGCATGACCTTTAAGGGCACCGCATCGCTGTACCCCGACGGAACGCCGCTTCTTGTATGCGGATCGGGAGACGCCCAGACAGGCCAGTTCGGCGAGAATGTCTGCCAGCGCTTTTACATCTACAGCCTGATCGACGGAAGCTTGCTCTACGAGGGCGGCTATAACGATGATATGGCGCCCAGGACATGGCACGCGTACGACTCGTCGCCGGTCATCGATCCTGTTACGGATACGCTTATCCAGCCCGGCGAGAACGGCGTGATCTATACGATGCGCCTGAACACCTCCTATGATAAGGCGGCGGGAAAGCTCAGCATCTCGCCTTCGGAGATGGTAAATTACACCTTTACGATCAAGGAGAAATATTCGCAGAGCGGCTACCTCTGGGGGAGCGAATGCAGTGCCGCTGTCTGCGGAGGATATCTGTACATAGGCGACAACGCGGGAACCTTCTACTGTCTCGACCTCAACGCCATGAAGATGGTCTGGGTACAGGAGCTGAACGAGGATATCAATTCCTCGCCGATCCTCGAGATCGAAGGCGACAGCAGGTATGTCTATGTGGCGACAACGCTCAAGTACAACTACAACTCGCACAGCATGGGCGAGGCCGCGATCTATAAGCTCAACGCGATGAACGGGCAGATAATCTGGAAGAAGCCCTACGAGGTCCACACGGTCAAGGGCTATGCGGGCGGCGTGCTTTCGACCGGAGCGCTCGGAAGCGGGATCGTATCCGATTACATCTTCTACTCGATCTCCAAAACACCGGATATCGAGGGCGGCTATCTTGTCGCGCTCAACAGGCATACAGGCGAGGAGGAGTGGAGGATCAGCCCGGACATGTACTCGTGGAGCTCGACGGTGCTCACGTATTCGCAGTCGGGCAGGGCGTATCTGCTTCAGGGCTGTCAGAACGGGGATCTGCTCCTGATCAACGCTTCAAACGGAAAGGTACTTGATAAGATCAATTTCGGCTCGGCTATCGAGGCGACGCCGGTAATCTTCGGGAACAGGATCGTGCTTGCGACCAGAAGCGAGAAGATATTCGGCGTATCTATAGAATAAAACGGGAGAAAGAGCATGACCACCAGAGCAAAATGGCTGACTATCCTGGCCTGTTTAGTATTTCTCCTGCTGGCGGCAGGAGTCGGTTTGTTCAGGCCCGGAGCGTCGGGAGGAAAAATAGCTTCGGCTGATGATCTGAACGGGGCAAAAGTGGGCGGCGTCGAGGGACGCATGCCGGCCTCGAGCGCAATGATATTCTTCAGGAGCCTCACCGGACGGAAGATCTCGGGCTATACGGCATACGGAAGCGTGGACGAAGCGCTTTGCGCCCTGAAGGACGGAAGCGTGGATGTGATCTGGACCGCCGATGTAACCGCCCGCTATCTGATGGAAAAGGATGAAAGCCTCGCACAGCTTGATACAAAGGACATGTCGGCGATCGAGAATACGAAGGAGGCGCGCTTTTCCTTCGGAATGGCGGCTCCCGCAACGGCTTCCGGCAAGGCGCTTATCGAAAGGATCGATTACGCGCTTGATTTCATCAAGGGAGACGGCATACTGGACGAGCTTACACAGAAGTATATCGAAGGCGCGGCGGATGCAGGGGACTTTACCGCCGAGAGCATGGTCGTAAACGACGAGATACACAGGATATACTACCACTCCTCCGATCCGATCGTTGTCGGGATCACGGGCGCGGTACCGCCGATCGACATGCTGAACGAAAAGGGAGAACCGACCGGCTTCTGCGTAGCCCTGATGGACGAGATCGGTCAGGTGCTGCAGCGGGGCGTGAAGTTCGTTGTTCTTGATAACGATACCGCGTTTTCGGCGCTGATGTGCGGCAAGGTCGATGTTCTTTTCGCGTACGGTTCGGGACGTGTCACGACCGAAACCGCAAGGAACTGGGTCGTAAGTGAAGGATACTGCGATATGCAGAGGTACGAGTTCTTGTATCTGAAATGATGGTTTTGCCGGAAAACGCCGGCAGCAAAGGTCTGGGGGGCATTTGAAAGAATGAAATTCATTACCGATATTTTCAATGCAGTTTATAATAATCTGATATCCGGAGGGGCTTATTACCTGGTGGTCAAGGGCGTGCTCACCACCGCTCTGGTCACCGTAACCGCATGGGTGGTCTCAGCCGTGCTCGGCTGCGCGGTAAGCTACCTGATGTGCTATGAGAAGAAGGTGATCTCCGCGATAGGACGCGGGCTCTGCTTTATTTTCCGGAGTGTTCCCGCGGTTCTTACACTGTGGCTTTTCTACTTCTGCATATTCGGAAGGCGCGGCTTTAACGCGGCGGTCATCGCCGGAATAGCGATCGGCTTCTGGGGCGGCGGACATCTCAGCGAGATAGTGGAGCGCACGGTCAACAGGCTGAGGTCGACAGTATCCGAGAATATCGCGGCAAGGCTTGAGCGAGTTTATTTCAGCGCGGTCGTTCCACAGGCACTCGAGGAATCGCTCTGGGACATCAAGAGACTCGCCGTGCACATTCTTCAATGGAGCGCCATTTCGGGCTATATAGCGGTAAACGATCTGACGGAGGTAATGTACGGGATAGGTCACAGGACCATGTATCCCTTCTTCTCGATCTTTTTCGCCGCGATCTGCTACATGATAGCAACTCTGCTGATCGAGTGGATCTTCAAGGTCCTTGAAAAGGTGATCGGCAGTGACAATAAAGAAAGTGAGGAATAAATATGGACAAAGCTAAGATTTTTGCGACCGTGGATCACACGCTGCTCGCACAGACATCAACATGGGAGGAGATCAGAACGATCTGCGATGACGCGGTTAAATACGGGACTGCGTCGGTATGCATTCCGCCCTCATACGTAAAGCGCGCAAAGGAATATCTCGGAGACAAAATGGCCGTATGCACGGTCATCGGCTTCCCGAACGGCTACAACACGACCGCGGTCAAGGAATTCGAGACCAGGGACGCGATCGCCAACGGCGCGGACGAGATCGACATGGTCATCAATATCGGCTGGGTTAAGGACGGACGTTTCGATGACGTTGAGAACGAGATCAGAACCTTAAAGGCAGCCTGCGGCAGCAGGATCCTTAAGGTCATCATCGAGACCTGCCTTCTTACCGATGAGGAAAAGATCAGGATGTGCGAGATCGTGACCCGGGCTGGCGCTGATTTCATCAAGACCTCGACGGGCTTCTCCAAGGCCGGCGCCACCTTTGAGGATATCGAGCTCTTCTCGAAACACATCGGTGCGGGCGTCAAGATGAAGGCGGCAGGCGGAATCTCCTCGTTTGACGATGCCGAGAAGTTCATCGGTCTGGGCGCTTCAAGGCTCGGAAC
>CAJOQS010000213.1 GCA_905236925.1 uncultured Lachnospiraceae bacterium
CCTTCATACGGCAAGCCTCTTTCGGTTCCCCAGGGCGTTATCGGCCTGTTCACCCGTTTAGGCATGGACGTTGTTCTTGCTCATCCGGAGGGATACGAGGTTATGCCTGAGGTTGAGGAAGTAGCAAAGAAGAACGCTGCCGCTTCGGGCGGATCGTTCAAGAAGACAAACAGCATGGAAGAAGCGTTCAAGGACGCAGACATCGTATATCCCAAGAGCTGGGCTCCTTTCAAGGCAATGGAAGAGAGAACCGAGCTGTACGGAAACGGCGATACAGACGGCATCAAGGCTCTCGAGAAGAGGCTTCTTGCTCAGAATGCCGAGCACAAGGATTGGGCTTGCACCGAGGAGATGATGAAGCTCACAAAGAACGGCAAGGCTCTGTATCTGCACTGCCTGCCCGCTGATATCACCGGTATCAGCTGCAAGGAGGGCGAGGTTGATGCAAGCGTATTTGACCGCTACCGCACACCTCTTTACAAGCAGGCAAGCTTCAAACCCTATATCATCGCGGCTATGATCTTCCTCGCAAAGGTCAAGGATCCCGCAAAGGTTCTCAAGATGCTCGAGGAGAGAGCAACCGAACGTCATATAGGGTGATCATCTGAAAAGAGTCGATCATGCAGACAGATTCAGCCGGAGGAATAACTCCGGCTGATTTAAACAGGAAGGAATCTTGATTTATGAGCAGAATAGTTATAGCTTTGGGCGGAAATGCATTGGGCAATTCGCTTCCGGAGCAGATGGCGGCTGTTAAGATCACCTCGCGCGCTATCGTTGATCTGATAGAGGAAGGACACGACGTGGTCATTTCTCACGGCAACGGTCCGCAGGTAGGCATGATCAATCAGGCTATGCTTGAATACAGCAGGATCGAACCGACTCAGGGAGCAACTCCTCTTTCTGTATGTGTTGCGATGAGCCAGGCATATATCGGATATGATCTTCAGAATGCTATCCGCGAGGAAATGCTGAACCGCGGATTTGAGAAGCCTGTGGTTTCAATGGTAACCCAGGTACGCGTCGATCCGAACGATCCCGCATTTGCCAATCCGACCAAGCCTATCGGGCGTTTTATGGATAAGGCTCAGGCGGACGAATTTGCCGAGAAGAACGGCTATATCATGAAGGAAGACGCGGGACGCGGATACAGGCGCGTGGTTGCTTCTCCCAAGCCGCAGGAGATAGTTGAGATCAGCGCGATCCGCAAGCTGGTTGACAACGGTGAGATCGTTATTGCCTGCGGAGGCGGCGGAATCCCCGTGACACTGAACGGAAATCATCTTAAAGGCGCATCGGCAGTTATCGATAAGGATTTCGCAAGCGCAGTCATGGCAAGAGACCTTGACGCGGACTACCTTATCATCCTGACGGCAGTCGAGAAGGTGGCAATAAACTTCAAGAAGGAAAACGAGCAGTGGCTTGACCATATGAGCGTAGCCGAGGCCGAGAAATATGCGGCGGAAGGCCAGTTTGCCCCCGGCTCGATGCTTCCCAAGGTACAGGCGGCATGCGAATTTGCGTCCTCAAAGCCCGGACGTAAGGCTCTCATAACCTTACTCGAAAAGGCCAAGGACGGAATCAATGGGAGAACAGGCACTACCATAACGCTGTAAACTATGTGAGGCGTGAGCGCCGCAGGGTGTTTTACCGCAAAAAAACGATGAACGGACATCTAGCGAATGAATTCGCTCGATGTTCGTTCGCTCGGCCCTCATCGCGTTTCACGCTTGTGCATACGTTAAGAGTCCCACTGCAAGCATTCCTTGCGTGGGACTCTTACTGTATGCACGTGCTACGCACGAAAGAGGGCACTCGCTTATCGTGCATATCCCGCTGCCGCTCACGCCGTTCCTTTTACCTTTTTTTATATTTTTATGGAACCAAAAGTTGTACCCCGTCGTCTAATTGATAGATCGAGCAGTTCAAACTGCATTTTATGGAGGACTACATTATGAAGATTCGTTTTGCAGCGGGAATTCTTGCCCTTTCTCTGGTGATGGGGACTTTGAATGCGGGGACACCGGCAGGAACATATGCCGCGAACACAACAGGAAACCGGACGCATATCACACTTGCGTCAAATGAGGAGACACAGGAGAAGATGACAGAAGTACTTCTTAAGATCAAGACCAAGCTCGAGCTTCCGGAGGAATTTACCGAGTTTTCGTATAATTACAATGACTATGGTGAGAAGGCGACCTGGTATTTTAACTGGTCAACTGCAGACTCGACCAGGAATATCAATGTCAGCTGCGATGACGATGCGCACATCCTCTATCTGAACAGCTATGACGACAAGAGAGCAAACGGCATGCCCGACAGGACAGCAGACGAGCTTTTAAGCACCGTTGAGGACCTCATTGCATGTGTATTTCCCGAGGCAAAGGGACATGTGGTCCTGAAGGATTCCTACTACCAGTATTACAGGGCAGCCTACAGGTTCACCTATTACAGGATCGAGAACGGTATCGAAATGCCCGACAACTATGTTGTAATCACAGTGGGCTGCGATAACGGAGAGCTTATGAATGCCGAGTGCAGCTGGAATTATACAGCAAAGATCCCCTCCGCGGATAAGCTCATCAGCGTCGAGGAAGCCGCTGCCGCGATCGACAAGAAGCTTGACATGCAGCTCTATTACTATGTGACCACCGACGCTGACGGAAAGGACAGAGTCTATCTTGCATACACACCGTCAATGTCCTATATCGCGGTCAATGCTGCGAACGGAAAGCTCTATACGAAAAAGAACTACTGGGGATCAGATCCGGAGATGGCTGCCGATGAGGGCCTTAACAGCGGAAGCGCGGCAATGGACTCCAAAAGCGCGAGAGGCTACGAGCCCACGCTTTCCGACGCGGAGATCAAGCGTATAAAGGAGCTGAACGATCTGATCAGCTCGGACGATGCTGTTAAGATCATCAGGAACAACAAGTATCTCCTGGTTGATGCGAACGCAAATGCTGTTACAGCAAATCTCAGAGAGATCAACGGTAAATATATCTGGATCATCACACTTAACGATAACCGCCCCGAGGATTATGAAAACGGCGATTATTACAGGGCTTATGCACGTGCGACCGTTGA
The DNA here is from genome assembly GCA_905236925.1 of uncultured Lachnospiraceae bacterium. Lineage (GTDB taxonomy): Bacteria > Bacillota > Clostridia > Lachnospirales > Lachnospiraceae > RUG11977. The sequence continues at coordinate 3,091 of CAJOQS010000213.1, forward strand.
TGCTTCGAACGGCAGGATTCTGAGTTTCTCGGCCTCTACAAAGTCGCTGTACTATTACGCGCAGGAGGATATCGAGGGCATCAGCTTCAGCTATTCCAAGAAGGACTGCAAAAACGTATTTGAAAAGTTCGTCAAGAGCATTGAGAGCGATAAGTTTGCACAGGTCAAGCTTACATCTTCGGAGCCGATGTCGGAGACAACATATGTGAACGACAGCGAGATCACCCGCAAAATGGCATATGCTTTTGAATATACACGCTACAACGACGAGGTTCCGTTCGCATCGAACGGCATATACGGCTCGGTGGACAGGGTTACGGGAAAGGTTTACAACTACCGCGTAAACTGGACCGACGCTGAGATACCTTCCGCAAAGGATGTTATCGGTGAAGCCGAGGCGTATAAGGCATACCTCGGATACAAGGGCTTTGACCTTGTGTATGAGATCGTAAACAAGTACGAGGACAACGGCGGACTCTACGGATATGAAAACGAGCAGATCGTGAGACTGGTATACAGAACTGCTATCTCGCCTGCCTTCGTGGATGCGTTTACCGGAAAGCAGCTTGATTACAGCGGCGAAGAGTATGAAAACGTACGTGTCGATTACAAATACAGTGATATCGAGGGAACGAAGTACGAAAAGGCCATAAAGATCCTTGCGGGTATGGGTATCGGTCTTCCCGGCGAAAAGTTTGAGCCTGCGAAGGGCATTACCGGAGCTGAGCTCGCGGAGCTGATCAGTAAGATGCCTGCATTCGGATACAGGGATCTGAAGGATATCCTGTACGGTGACGAGGTGCTTACACGCGAACAGGCTGCAAGGGCGCTGGTCGAGGTTATGGGCTTTGGCTATATCGCGAAGCTTGATATCTATAAGCTTTCGTACAGTGACTCCGCAAAAGTAACGAAGGGCTATGAGGGATATGTAGCCATAGCCGGAGCCATGGGACTGTTCGGAAATGCGGAAGCGAAGAACTTTAAGCCCCAGACAGAATTAACAAGAGGCGAAGCCGCGGAGCTGCTCATAAACGCAGCGAATGAGGCGGCAAAAGCTGCACGGTAGATCTGAATAAGAAAAGGGGACGGATCCTTCCGTCCCCTGACTGTTTTAAAACGGTTTAATTCAGATACTTGAGAATCGATGTTATTGCGTTAGCTCCGTCCGAAGCAGCGGTAATGATCTGACGAAGAGGCTTGGTGCGAAGGTCGCCTGCGGCGAAAAGACCGGAACACGAGGTCGCGCAGTCCTCGCCTGCTTTCAGGTAACCGCCCTCGTCGCAATCAGCAAGGGACTTGAACAATCCGGTCTCGGGAGTGATGCCTACAGCGATAAATACGCCTTCCGCTTCGATCGAAGAAACCTCGCCCGACTTAAGATTTCTGACG
>CAJOQS010000214.1 GCA_905236925.1 uncultured Lachnospiraceae bacterium
AGAGCTTATCCCGCCATGCCGACGAAAACATGTTTTTCGGAGTGAAGGTCCCTATGAAAACGGTGTCTGCCACCTTCTGCCTGAGGGCGGCCTGCTGGAGAGCCTTGAAATCGAGGGAGACCTTGAGCTCCACCGCTATGCTTTCGCCGTCCTTTTCCATGTACAGATCGATATCTTTGACTTCACCGTCGCAGGTATAGCCCATGGCTTCGAAGTAGCCCTTTATAGTGCCGAAGAGATCTTTTTCCGTGGCTGCTTCACCTCTCATGATATTTATGGTATATTTATTCTATCACTGTGCGTGAGCAAAGTACAGCATGACGGTCCTTGACAAAGGATAACGGAGGGGAGCATAATGAGGAACAGGCTATTATTGGTTTTTCTGCTGCTGGCAGTTCTTTGCGCTGCTTCGGGATGCAGCAGGAGCGGGAGGGATGAAGCCCCCCCGGACGAACCGGCTCCGGGCGGAGCAGAGGTCACCTTTTTCAGAACAAATACTGATGAGGACGCGATCCTCATAATGAGTCCGGACGCGAACATCATGATAGACACCGGGACGATAACGAGCGCCCCGGGACTGCTTGATTCACTGAAGAAGAAGGGCGTGGAGCATATTGATATCCTGGTGCTGACTCATCCCGATAAGGATCACATAGGCGGTGCCGCCGCGGTGCTGAATAACCTTACGGTCGACCGCGTGGTAATGACTGATGCGACCAAGAACTCCCAGGAGTTCAATCTTCTGAACATCGCGCTGGACCGAGAGGACCTCACAGTCGATATCCCAACCGAAAAGGAGAGTATGGAGCTGGGAGCGCTGGGGATCACGATATATCCTCCCGCCGGGGCGGAGTATTCCGAAACAAACGACTATTCCATCGCGGTTCTGGCTGAATTCTGCGGAAGAAGGCTGTTCTTTGCGGGAGATGCCGAAGCGGAGCGTATAGCGGAGCTTCTCGATGAGGATATCGGGAAGGTCGATGTTTACAAACTGCCGCATCACGGAAGGGACGGAAAGAGGTCAAAGAAGCTGCTTAAGGAGCTTCAGCCTCTGTACTGTATTGTGACCGCTCGTGAACCGGGGCCGGAATTAAAAAAAGCGATCGATGATATCGGTGCGGAGCTTTACTCGACCTTTGACGGAGAGATACGCATCGGTATAGACCGGGAAGGTACACTGACTATTGAAGAACGGAGATAAAGATTGAAATGGGAAAGACAGACAAGATAAGAATAATGACGATAACAGCAGTACTCGCGGCAGTCCTGCTCTGCGGCTGCACTTCTTCGGGAAATGCGGCAGACGGCGGCGCGGCAGCCACCGATATCACGGCAGTTGTTGAGAACAACGGTGCAAAGGCCGGTTCTTCGGAAATCACCGAAGCCCCCGGGAATGAGGCGACAGCAGTGCCTACGCAGGACGCGGCAGTTGAAGGGCTGAGCGTCACCACAGAAGTTCAGAACGGGTGGACGGTCCTTGACGGTGTTTACACTATCACCGAAGCCGGTGAGTATACCTTTTCGGGCAGCCTCGCCGAAGGAAGGATCGTGGTCAAGGCCGGTGACGCGGAGGTTTCCGTCATACTGGACGGCGTTGAACTTTCATCGGAGAAGAATTCCGTGATCTTTGTTGAATCGGCGGGCGAAGTGACGATAGTCGCAAAGGGCGGCTCGGTAAATACCCTTAACGATAACCGTCCGAGAAAGGAAACAAGGGACGACGCGGCCGGCAATGCCTGCATTTATTCCAAGGATGACATGGCGATCCAGGGCAAAGGCACTCTTAACGTCAATGCCTCATACAACAAGGGAATACACTGCAAGAATGATATCAAGATCAAAAACCTTACACTGAACGTGACCGCTCCGGGAACTGCGATACAGGGAAACGACTCGATAGAAATAAAATCCGGCACCCTCACGCTGGTTTCAACAGAGGGTGACGGATTAAAGACAAAGAATACAGATATCAGTTCCAAGGGTAAACAAAGAGGCGTGATCTCCATTGAAAGCGGTGAAGTCAACATTACCGCGGCCGATGAGTGCATAGATGCCGCTTACGCTGCCGAGATCAGCACATCCTCAGATACTGTCGTGACCCGGAACAAGTATTAAGACAGCAGCTCCGCAAGCATCCTTCCGAGAATCGTAAGTGACTGGTTTTCAAACGCGGAGTTGCTTCCGAGGTACTTTTCGCGGTCAAAGGTAACGACCACCTTGATGTCCTCGAAGGTGCCTGTAACTACATGCATTGAGAACTCAAGGTTATGCGCCGCGATGTCGCCGTGGAAGCTTTCAATATAATGCTGCTTCATGCCCCTGACCTGACCGGAATAGACGCGATCATTGGAGAAGCAGTCCCATACCTTGGGATTATTCATATAGCTGACATTGTCCAGGGGCTTCGAATAATCACCGAACCTGTATGCACAGGTGAGGTCCCTGCCGGTGTATACGCTGATACCGTTCAGCCTGAAGGCTGTGATGCATTCCTTCATGATGCCGCCGATACGTTCCGGTATGAGGCCGGTGCTGCGGGCAATGCTGACAAGCTCCGGGAGAGCCTTCTTCATGAAGTTTCCCTGAGCGTCTCTTAAACGCATGTCATCGAGGGGAATCGCAGAATCCTCCATCTCGCTTTCGGGAAGCTCTCCGTGCAACTCTTCCTTATAGATGATGAAGCGGTCCTGTCCCTTGAATTTGGCCTTTTGCAGAGCACGCTCCGCCTTCTTCATCAGAACGGAGAAATCCTCGCTGTTTCTCGGATATTCACTGATGCCCTGGGAGAGGGTGAACTTGAAGTCCTTCTCGGAAAAGGCTGTCTTATAGTGGTAAACGATCGTGGAAAGAACGGCCCTTAAGGCGTCCTCGTCATCGAGATTGTAGATGCACAGGAAGAATTCGTCACCGCCGAAGCGCGCGGCAAAACCGCGTCCGTAGGCCGCATCGCGAAGGATGATGGACAGACGGCGGATGACTTCGTCTCCGAACATTGTGCCGTAGGCTTCGTTAATGCTCTTGAAGTTGTCGATGTCTATGAGGATGAGCGAAACCTTCTTGTAGTGGTGGCTCTCAATGGCCTTGTGCGTCAGACTGAGAGCATACTCCCTCGAATAAAGGCCGGTCATCGCGTCGATCTTTGAGGTGCGGGTAAGGTCCGGAGTGGAATCACTCTTTCGCGTGCTTACGGTTCCGAACATCTTGACCGGAGTTCCGTCCTCTTCGCTGATGATGATGCCGCGGACATAGTGGTCCGTTCCGTTAAGGTTATAGGCCTTGAAAAAATCGATGCTGTTGTCGCCTGCGGGAGTCGCGATCACCGAGTTCATGATCATTGGCTTCAGGACATTCAAAGGATCCGCCTCGTCTATCAATTCGCGGCGGGAATCCCTGTACTTGAACATCGATATATCATCGGCAGAGTAGGAATACTCGAAGAAAATACGATGCTCCTTCTCGGACAATCTATAGAATTTTAAAAGTTCTTCGTCGATTTCTTTCATACTGTCTCCTTTAATATATACACGTAGTAAAGGATAACATAAAAACCGAAATGATGCAATAATGTTTCGAAAAAAACAAGGACGGGTTCGAAATTATGGATTCGCAACGCTGATTTCGTCGCCCGGAGCAATCCGTCCCTCGCTGATAACAATGGCAAATATGCCGTCAGTCGGCATCACACACTTGCCGGCTGTTTTTTTGATCTCGCAGTCGTTGTGGCAGGTCTTGCCGATCTGGGTGACCTCGAGCAGGGCGGAGCCGGCCTTCAGCCTTGTCCCGACGGGAAGGGTCTTGAGTTCGATCCCGCGTGTAAGGATGTTCTCGGCAAAGGCACCCGGGAACAGGGAAGGCACTGCGGCCCGCATGGTATCGACGCTTTCCTCGGCAAGCAGGCTTATCTGCCTGTGCCAGTTGCCGGCATGTGCGTCACCGATTATGCCATGCTCCTCTTTTACATCGATAAAGGGCACCTCATGCTTCTGAGTGCCTTTTTTTTCACTGATGCATACCGCGATTATCTGAGCCATGATTATTCCCTTCTTGTCTTAAGCAGTTCTTAGTGATAGTATACCATAGTCAACACGAATGAAATACAAAAAATCCGGAGGACATAACGAACATGAGAAAGATCCTTATAACAAACGATGACGGCATAGGCTCCGACGGTCTTGCAAGACTTGCCGCGGCTGCCGCGAAATTCGGAGAGGTCTGGATAATAGCGCCGGACGGGCAGAGGAGCGCAATGTCGCATTATATCACCCTCCACGATCATATAGATGTTTACGAGGTAAACGATTTCCCGATCAAGGTGGCGCATGCGTATAAAACGACCGGAACTCCCGCGGACTGCATACGTTTCGGACTGATCAATTACGTCAGGGCCGATGTTGTGCTCGCAGGGATCAATTTCGGCTATAACTGCGGACAGGATATACAGTATTCCGGCACTGCCGGAGCGGCCTTCGAAGGAGCGTCGGAGGGCGTTCATTCGATCGCCTTTTCCGAGGGAGCGGGCGGAGTTCACGAGGTCAGTGACAGGTATCTTGAACAGCTCCTTGGCGAATATATCGACAAGCCTCTTGAAAAGAATACCATCTGGAACATCAACTTCCCCGAATGCAGCCTTGCGGATTTCAAGGGCATACTTGAGGACAGGGAGGTAGCGTACGGCGGGTATTTCAAGGACTCCTATCCGGCTGAAAAGCTCCCCGACGGAGGAACAAGACTCAGGATCAACGGGGAGATGGACGTTAAGGCCCAGGAAGGCTCCGACTACCGCGCGTGCCTGGACAATTACATATCTGTCGGCAAGGTTAGAAATATCGGATAATTGTATTTTTATGCAGTCCCACGCATAATATTTCGACTACACAAAAGACTTTTTTTGTGGTACAATTATTTTTCCCCAAATGATATTAAGAAAAAGAAGGTTGCGGTGTTGAAATGAGGAAATACAGGCTACGTATAGGTCTTGACGTTGATGACGTTCTTTACGAGTGCAATTCCTATGCGCTCAAGATACTGAGCGAGAGGTATCCCGACGAGGAACCCATGAGCATCAACGAGATCAAAGGCTGGGGAGAATTCGGGCGCCATCCCAAGGAAAGAATAGCGCTTTTCTCCGATCCGGAGTTTGTACGGACACAGCCTATAGTTCAGGGCGCTCAGCGCTTTGTCAGCGAACTCTCGAAATTTGCGGATGTATTCTTTGTAACGGCTGTCCCGGTCGTATGCATGAGCGCAAGGGGCGAGCGGCTCTTACAGGATTTTCCCGAGATACCCGCACAGAATATAATAATCGGTACCAGAAAAGACGTTATGTCTCTTGATATCCTGCTGGACGACGGAGCGCACAACATCTCGAATTCCAAGGCAACATATCCGGTGCTTCTGCGCAAGCCCTGGAATATGGACATGACCGGACTGCTCGCGGTTAACGGCTACAGCGACTTCCTGCAGCTCTGCAAGATGATCAGGAACTCCTTTAACGAGAAGGTCAACGATGTCAGCGACGGAGGAGTTATCTGTCTTGTAGGCCCTTCCGGCTCTCTAAAGAACGAGATCGCGAACGAGCTTGCGAAGAATTACGAGGAATATGATAAGCCCGTCACATCAACGACCAGACCGCGCAGGGGCAACGAGTCCGACAACGCCTACAGGTTCATTTCCGAGGAGCAGTTCGTTCAGGAAAAGGACGCCGGGAAATATATTGAAAGTACGGTTTATTCAAGGTACCATTTCGGAACCTCGGTGGAAGAGATCTGGCCCATCCAGGCAAGGGGGCATTATGCGATCATCCCCATCGATGTATGCGGAGCTCTGAGCATCAAGAACCAGTTCAAGAGAAATTCGCTCCTTGTATTTGTCAACAGGGACAAAA
>CAJOQS010000215.1 GCA_905236925.1 uncultured Lachnospiraceae bacterium
ACATGCAGGTCGGCCTGCAGGCCAGGCTCATGTCAAAGGCCCTGCGCAAGCTCACCGCCGTTATTTCAAAGTCTAATTGCGTCGTCATCTTCATCAACCAGCTCCGTGAGAAGGTCGGCGTCATGTTCGGCAATCCCGAGACCACGACCGGCGGACGCGCCCTGAAGTTCTATGCTTCGGTACGTATGGATGTCCGCAAGATCGACGTTATAAAGAACGCCGGCGAGATCATCGGTAACCGCACCAGGATCAAGATAGTCAAGAACAAGATAGCTCCTCCCTTCAAGGAAGCTGAATTTGACATCATGTACGGCAAGGGCATCTCACGTGAGGGCGATATCCTCGATCTGGCATCGAACGAGAACATCATCGTGAAGTCCGGCGCATGGTTTGCCTACAACGGCGAGAAGATTGGTCAGGGCCGAGAGAACGCCAAGCTCTGGCTGCTCCAGAATCCTGATGTTATGTCTGAGGTCGAGAACAAGGTAAGGGCAAAGCTCTGTGTTGCACCGAATGCCGACGCTAACGATGAAATAGGTGAATTCAATGAGGATGAGGAAGACAACGACTGAGCAGCAGGAGTCCCTTTCCGAGGACGAACTCTACCGGCAGGCCGTTAACAAGGCACTCTTTATACTGGAACATTCGGACAAGTCTGAAGCGGAGCTCCGCCGAAGGCTTGTCATGAATTCCTATCCTGAAGCAATAGTGGATCGCGCAATGGAATACGTGCGCGATCTTCATTATATTGATGACGAGAGGTATGCTTCTTCATATATCAGAACTCACTCCGGCGCCTTAAGCCGCAGGGAGATGAGCAACAAGCTCCTTCAGAAGGGCATATCGCGCGAAGTCATTGACGCGGCTTTTCAAACAGCCGGCGAGGAGGATCCCTCCGTTAATCATGCGGAGACCGCGGCGGCGGTCAGAACACTCTCAAAAAAGCTCGGGATCAGAAGAAAGCTTACACCCAAGGAACGCATGAGCGTATACGGCCATATGCTCAGGAAGGGCTTTAAACGCGACGATATCATCGCCGCATTCGAAGAACTTGAGGTTGTTGTCGAACGCGAGGAGATCCCCTTCGAATGATTCCTTTTCTAACTAATTTTTTTGGATTTGTCAGATATTTTTTATTCTTCTATCTTTATTGACAAAATAATCTTGCCTCCCATATAATGATTCTATTGTTTTTTTGTGATATCAGCATTTATATGGGAGGAAGTCTTTTTATGGCTAAGATCATCAATGAACCTTCTCACACCTTCAATGAGTATCTGCTCATTCCGGGTTTTTCTTCCGCAGAGTGTACTCCTGCAAATGTATCCCTTAAAACCCCTCTGGTTAAGTATCGCAGGGGAGAAGTACCTGCTATATCAATGAACATCCCTATGGTATCTGCAATCATGCAATCCGTCTCCGGAGACAGGCTCGCGATAGCACTGGCAACCGAAGGCGGTATTTCTTTTATCTATGGTTCGCAGACGATCGAGGATGAAGCCGCTATGATCAAGCGCGTTAAATCCTATAAGGCGGGATTTGTTAAAAGCGATTCGAACCTTCGCCCGGATTCAACTCTGGCCGATGTGCTCGAACTGAAGGAGCGCACAGGTCATTCAACCGTTGCGATCACTGAGGATGGAACGAGAGAGGGCAAGCTCGTCGGTATCGTAACGAGCAAGGATTACCGTGTCAGCAGGCTGGACAGAAGCACTCCGGTTTCATCGTTTATGACACCTTTTGAGAAGCTTATCTGGGCAAAGGAGGGGACGACCCTTAAGGAAGCCAATGATATTCTCTGGGATCATAAGCTTAACGCTCTTCCGATAATCGATGACGACGGGAAGCTCTGCTACTTTGTTTTCCGTAAGGACTATGACATGCATAAGCAGAATCCCAATGAGCTGCTTGATTCGCATAAGAGATATGTTGTCGGCGCTGGTATCAATACCCGCGACTATGAGGAGCGTATTCCCGCTCTGCTTGAGGCGGGAGCAGATGTACTGTGCATTGATTCCTCTGAAGGCTTTTCTGAGTGGCAGAAGAGAACTCTCTCATGGGTTCGTGAAAAATACGGCGATACCGTAAAGATAGGCGCCGGAAATGTTGTTGATGCCGCAGGCTTCCGCTTCCTAGCAGAGTGCGGTGCCGATTTCGTCAAGGTCGGTATCGGCGGCGGATCGATATGCATCACCCGTGAGACCAAGGGTATCGGACGCGGTCAGGCTACAGCGCTTATCGAGGTATGCAAGGAACGAGACAGGTATTACGAGGAAACCGGCATCTACGTTCCGGTCTGCTCGGACGGCGGTATAGTTTACGATCATCATATAACCCTTGCGCTGGCGATGGGAGCGGATTTCGTAATGCTCGGCAGATACTTCGCAAGGTTCGATGAGAGCCCCACAAACAAGGTCAGCATAGGCGGAACCTATTACAAGGAGTACTGGGGAGAGGGTTCTGCACGTGCGAGAAACTGGCAGCGCTATGACATGGGCGGAGATAAGAAGCTCAGCTTCGAGGAAGGAGTTGACTCCTATGTTCCCTACGCCGGCACATTAAAGGATAACGTTGAAATGAGCCTTAGCAAGGTTAAGTCCACGATGTGCAACTGCGGAGCGCTGACGATCCCTGAGCTTCAGGAGAAAGCTGTCATCACGCTGGTTTCCGCAACAAGTATTGTTGAGGGCGGCGCTCACGATGTCATTCAGAAGGATAAGACACAGATCAAATAAACCGGCAGGCGGAACGGAGAGAATATGAAAAAAGTCGGAATAATCATGGGCAGCGACAGCGATCTGCCCGTTATCGAGAAAACAACAGGTGTTCTTGATGAACTCGGAGTACCCTATGAGGTTCATATCTATTCGGCGCACAGGACACCGCAGGAAGCGCATGATTTCGCGGTAAACGCGAGAGAAAGCGGCTTCGGGGCGATCATAGCAGCGGCAGGCATGGCGGCACATCTTGCGGGAGCAATAGCGGCGAACACAACTCTTCCCGTTATCGGCATTCCCTGCAAGGGACCGGTCTTTGACGGCATGGACGCGCTTCTTTCCACGGTTCAGATGCCCACAGGCATTCCGGTGGCGACGGTTGCGGTGAACGGAGGCGCTAACGCGGCTCTTCTCGCGGCGCAGATACTTGCGGTTGAGGACGCTGAACTTGCCGGAAAGCTTGACGCAAAACGCGCAAAGGATTCTGCCGCGGTACTTGAGAAGGACAGAACCGTTGAGTCAAGATTGATGAGGAAATGATCGGAGGGAAGAAGTAATGGGAGGCTTTTTCGGAGCTGTTTCAAAAAGGGACATAATCCTTGATGTTTTTTTCGGAGTCGATTATCACAGCCACCTGGGGACGAGGGCTGCCGGACTCGCATATTGGGATAAAGAGAAGGGCTTTCAGAGAGAGATCCACTCGATAGAAAACTCGCCCTTCAGAACGAAATTTGAAAACGACCTGCACGAGTTCAGCGGAACAAGCGGAGTAGGATGTATCAGTGATACCGATCCCCAGCCGCTTCTTGTACGCTCGAATCTCGGAACGTTCGCGATCACAACGGTCGGTATCATCAACAACGCGGAGCAGCTGACACAGAATTACTGCGATGCGCACAGCAGCCAGTTTATGGCGATGAGTTCGGGAAAGGTCAATTCCACGGAGCTTGTTGCGGCTCTTATCTGCGAGCAGAATGATTTTGTCAGCGGAATAAGACACGCACAGGAGCTGATCGACGGATCGATGTCCCTGCTCATACTTACACCTGAGGGAAGCATTATCGCGGCAAGGGACAGGATGGGGCGACTTCCGGTACTGCTCGGAAAGGACAATGACGGCTTCTGCGTTTCCTTTGAGTCGTTTGCCTATCAGAAGCTGGGCTATCATAACGAATATGAGCTGGGGCCCGGTGAGATAGTTAAGATTACTCCGGAAGGGTTTGAGACCCTCTCCGCGGCGGGACGCGAGATGAAGATATGCGCGTTCCTCTGGACCTATTACGGATATCCGAACTCGAACTACGAGGGTGTCAATGTCGAAGTGATGCGCTATAAGAACGGCGAGATCATGGCGCGGAACGAAGAAGAAAGGGGCACTCTTCCCGATGTGGATTACGTTGCCGGCGTCCCCGATTCGGGAATTCCGCACGCGATCGGATATGCACACGAGAGCGGGAAGAGCTTTGCAAGACCGTTTGTAAAGTACACGCCCACATGGCCCAGATCCTTCATGCCCAGCAGTCAGGAGATCAGGAACCGGATCGCTAAGATGAAGCAGATTCCGGTACCGGAGCTGATCGAGGGGAAAAAGCTCCTGTTTGTTGACGATTCGATCGTAAGGGGAACACAGCTGCGTGAGACGGTCGAATTCCTTTATTCCTCAGGAGCCAAGGAGGTTCATATGCGTTCTGCCTGTCCTCCGATAATGTACTCATGCAAGTATCTCAATTTCTCGAGAGGAACCTCCGAGATGGAGCTCCTTTCAAGGCGGATAATAAGAGAGCTTGAAGGCGAGCAGGGAGAAAGGCATCTCGACGAGTATACCGATACGACCAAGGAGCGCGGAAAATGCATGCTCAAGAGGATATGCGACAGCCTCGGATTTGACTCGCTGGAGTATCAGACACTGGATGGTCTTTTGGATGCGATAGGTATCGACAGGTCCAAGATCTGCACCTATTGCTGGAACGGAAAGGAATGATGTCATGAACAATTCACATTCTGCCAGCTATGCTGCGGCTGGAGTTGATATCGAGGCGGGCTATGAAGGCGTTCGCCTTATGAAAAAGCATGTTGAACGTACCGTTATCCCGGGAGTTGTATCGGGTATCGGCGGATTCGGCGGACTTTTCGCTCCGGATATGTCCGGAATGAGCGAGCCGGTCCTTGTTTCGGGAACCGACGGCGTCGGAACCAAGCAGAGGATCGCCCAGATCATGGGAATTCATAATACGATAGGCATCGACTGCGTGGCAATGTGTGTCAACGACATCATCTGCTGCGGAGCCAGGCCTCTGTTTTTCCTTGATTACATAGCGATAGGAAAAAACGATCCCGAAAAGGTTGCGGGGCTTGTTGAGGGAGTCGCGGAGGGCTGCGTTAGAGCCGGATGTGCTCTGATAGGCGGCGAGACGGCAGAACATCCCGGAACTATGAAGGCTGACGACTACGATCTCGCGGGCTTCAGTGTAGGAATAGTCGACAAGAGCAAGGTTATAGACAACAGGCGCATGAAGGCCGGCGATACAGTTATCGGACTGGCTTCGAGCGGTATTCATTCAAACGGCTATTCTCTTGTGCGCAAGGTCTTTGATGTTGAGAACGCAGACCTCGGCGAATTCGTGCCGGAGCTTGGAGGGAAGCTCGGCGAGGTCCTTCTGACACCTACAAAGATCTATGTAAAGCCCGTACTTGCCGCGATAAAGGAGGCCGATGTCAAGGGAATAAGCCATATCACCGGCGGCGGCTTCTATGAGAATATACCCAGATCTATCCCCGACGGGCTTTGCGCGAGGATAGACAAGTCGGCGGTTAAGATCCCTGCCGTTTTCAAGCTTCTTCAGGAAAAGGGCGGTATCCCCGAACGCGATATGTTCAACACCTACAACATGGGTGTCGGAATGAGTCTGGTCGTATCGAAGGAAACTGCGGGAGCCGCGCTTGACGCACTTCGCGGAAACGGCGAGGACGCATTCGTGATAGGTGAGATAACCGAAGGAAATGATAAGATCGAGCTTAGTCAGGACTGATAAAGGAGCATGACGGAATGTCGGAGCGCAAGATAAACATTGCTGTTCTTGTGTCGGGGGGCGGCACAAACCTGCAGGCCCTGATTGACGCGGAGAAAGCGGGAAAGCTCAGGAGCGGACACATCACTCTCGTGATATCGAACAAGGAGGGCGCATACGCGCTCGAAAGGGCAAAGCAGGCAGGAATAGAAAGTGCAGTTGTTATCAGGAAGAAAACGGGTGAGACCGCGCAGGCGGATTTCGAATCCGGGATCGTGCGCCTGATAAAGGAAAAGAATATCGGGCTGATAGTACTTGCCGGTTTCATGAGTATTCTGAGTGAAGGCTTCACCTCATTGTTTAAGGACAGGATAATCAATATCCATCCCGCGCTGATTCCTTCGTTTTGCGGGAAGGGGTATTACGGGCTGAAGGTCCATGAGGCCGCGCTCTCTTACGGAGTCAAGGTTACCGGAGCCACGGCGCACTTTGTGAATGAGGTGCCCGACGGCGGAAGGATAATAGCCCAGAAGGCTGTGGAAGTTAAAGAGGGTGACACACCCGAGATACTGCAGAAGCGGGTAATGGAAGAGGCAGAATGGATAATCCTGCCCGAGTCGACGGAGAAGGTTTGCAGACAGATTCTGGAGGGAGTTTTGTGATGAAGGTAATGGTTGTCGGCGGCGGAGGCCGCGAGCATGCGATCATAAAGAAGATCAGGGAGAATAAGGAAGTAGAGAAGATTTACGCGCTTCCCGGCAACGGAGGGATCGCTGCCGATGCGGAGTGCATAGCAATCCCCGCATCGGACATTGACAGGATAACGGAATTTGCCAAGGCAAGAGGGATCGATTACGCGATAGTCGCACCGGATGATCCTCTTGTTGCAGGCTGTGTTGACAAACTCGAGGAGGCGGGCATCAGGTGCTTCGGACCGCGTGCCTGTGCCGCGGTCATCGAGGGCAGCAAGGTCTTCTCGAAGGAACTTATGAAAAAATACGGGATACCTACGGCTGCTTACGAGGTATTCTCCGATGTCGAAAGCGCGCTGGAGTATATTAAAACGGCACCGGTTCCGACTGTCATCAAGGCTGACGGCCTTGCTCTCGGAAAAGGTGTAATCATTGCCAATACGCGCCGCGAGGCCGAGGATGCGGTTCTGTCGATCATGAGGGATAAGCAGTTCGGTGCCAGCGGAGACAAGATCGTTATCGAGGAGTTCCTTGAGGGACCCGAGGTAAGCGTGCTTTCGTTTACGGACGGAAAAACGGTGGTTCCGATGGTCAGCTCCATGGATCACAAACGCGCCAAGGACGGCGACGAGGGCCTGAATACCGGCGGAATGGGAACCGTAGCGCCGAATCCCTATTACTCGGAAGCAATAGCGAAGGAGTGCATGGAGAAGATCTTCATTCCCACTATCAACGCGATGAACAGCGAGGGCAGGACCTTCAAGGGGTGCCTGTACTTCGGACTCATGATAACAAAGGACGGCCCCAAGGTAATAGAATACAACTGCCGTTTCGGAGATCCCGAAACTCAGGTCGTTCTTCCTCTTCTCAAGAGCGATCTGCTTACGGTCATGATGGCGGTAACGGACGGAACACTTGAGAAAACACCTGTGGAATTCTATGACAGACATGCATGCTGTGTCGTTATCGCATCGGACGGGTATCCGTTAAGCTACGAGAAGGGCTTTGCGATCTCAGCGGACACCGGAGTCTGGGATAGTGTCTTTGTGGCAGGTGCCAAGCTGGTTCACGAGAACGAGGTAAGGCAGGGAAGCGATGACATAAGGTCGATAAGAGACGAGTACGCGCCCGCGCCCGAAGGCATGAGGCTCGTCAACTCGGGAGGAAGGGTCCTCGGATGCACCGCTGTTGCGGACTCGCTTAAGGAGGCTGTCGACGGGGCGTACAGGCTTGCCGGGAAGATTCATTTCGAAAACGCATATTACCGCAGGGATATAGGAGCGCGTGCGCTGGCTGCCGGTAAATGATGTTTGATAATTCAGGGTCGGAAAGGATAAAAAATGGTCTACAGGATTTTTGTTGAAAAGAAAGAGGAGCTTGCTAACGAGGCACATGAGCTTCTTGCGGATGCACGCACTCTTCTTGGAATAGATAAGCTTGAAAAAGTCAGGATATTAAACAGATACGATGCGGAGGGCATCAAAGAGGAAGAATTCAGATATGCGGTGAGGACAGTTTTTTCGGAGCCTCAGACCGATATTGCCTCGGAGGTGCCCGACCTTGCCGGAGCGAATGTATTTGCGGTGGAATATCTGCCCGGTCAGTTTGACCAGCGTGCGGATTCGGCAGCTCAGTGCATTCAGATAATTTACCGGGGAGAAAGACCGCTGGTGCGCTCGGCCAGGGTCTATGTGCTGTACGGTGATCTGAGCGGCGAAGAAATATCCGCAATAAAGAAATACGTTATAAATCCCGTTGAGGCACGCGAGGCCGCTCTCGAAAAGCCCGAGACCCTTGCGGTTCAATATGAGATCCCGACCACCGTCAAGACGCTTGACGGCTTCAATC
>CAJOQS010000216.1 GCA_905236925.1 uncultured Lachnospiraceae bacterium
TACGGTATTCTGAATATGTCAAAAGAAAGATTGGATGTTCTCCTTGTGAACAGGCGTCTTGCCGATTCGAGAGAGAAGGCAAAGGCGATCATCATGAGCGGAAATGTGTTCGTCAACGGACAGCGCGAGGATAAGGCAGGCTCGATGTTCGCCGATACCTGCGAGATAGAGCTCAAGGGCGTGCAGATGAAGTATGTCAGCCGCGGCGGGTATAAGCTTGAAAAGGCTGTCGAGAAGCACGGCATCGACCTTACGGGCTGTGTCTGCATGGACGTGGGATCTTCGACTGGAGGCTTTACGGACTGCATGCTCCAGAACGGCGCGGTCAAGGTCTTTGCTATTGATGTCGGCACTAATCAGCTTGCATGGAAGCTTCGTTCCGATGAGCGCGTTGTTTCGATGGAGCAGACGAATATCCGCTATGTGACTTTGGAGGATATCGGTGAACAGGTTGATTTCGTTTCGATCGATGTGGCTTTTATCTCGCTTACCAAGGTACTTGAGCCGGTATGCGCTCTTATGAAGCCCGGTGCCCGGATCGTCTGCCTGATCAAGCCGCAGTTTGAGGCCGGACGTGAGCAGGTCGGAAAGAAGGGCGTTGTAAGGGATCCCGATGTTCATCGGCAGGTTTGCGAGAATGTGCTGACATTCGCGGGATCAGCAGGATTTGAGCTTATAGACCTTGATTTCTCACCGATCAGAGGTCCGGAAGGAAATATCGAGTATCTGGCCTATATGAAGAAAAAGAGTGATCGGACAGACGCTGAAACATCTCCCCTCGAAGGACTCGGTGAGGAAACACTCGAGTTGATAAGGAAGACCGTGTCGGAGGCACATGAAACGATATGAAGAGCTTCTGCATTTTTACGAACTCCGCTAAGGACCCCGGACTTGTATTTACCGGCGAGGTCAGGAAAGAGCTTGAAAGGCTCGGAGCTTCCGTAACATATGATACCTCCGAAAAGTATGAGTGCCTGATCGTGCTCGGCGGTGACGGAACCATGATCAATGCCGTCAGATCGGTACCGGGAGAGAAAGTTGTCTTTGTCGGCATCAATATCGGGCATCTTGGCTTCCTTTCACCCGTGGAAAAGAGCGAGTTCAGGGAAGCACTTGCAGCACTCGTCAACGATGAGTTCGAGATAGAAACGCGTATGATGATAGAGGCCGGCACCGACGATGAAAGCGGTGAATTCGCTGCTCTGAACGATGTTGTTATCAACCGGATCGGTTATTCCGGGATGATAACCTCCAATGTTTTTGTCAACGGATCGCTGGTAAATACGTATTTCGCCGACGGCGTCATCATCTCCACACCTACCGGATCGACGGGCTATAATCTTTCTGCCGGAGGACCGGTGGTCACTCCCGAGGCGGAGCTTATGGTCATCACTCCGATCTGCCCGCACTCACTGAACATGAGGAGTGTTGTCGTCGGATACAGGGACCGGATAGAAGTTGTACTTGACCTTTCGAGATTATCCGAACAGAATTACGCGATAATGTCGATCGACGGACAGAAAAGAGCTGAGCTCGGGCACGAGGCCAGGGTCCGCGTCCGCTGCTCGGAGCGCAAGGTCAGGATGGTAAGATTCAGTAATAAGGATTTCTTCAAGCTCCTGTATATGAAGCTTGGAGATCAGATGTACAAATAAAACCGCATATAATGGATGAGGATGTTTATGAAGAGTGGAAGACAGAGCAAGATCATTGAGTTTGTAGAGGCAAACGATATCGAAACCCAGGAAGAGCTTGCGTCAATGCTGAACGAAGCGGGTTTTAAGGTTACTCAGGCCACCATTTCCAGGGACATCAGGGAGCTTCAGCTGACCAAGGTCACCATTGAAGGAGGCCGGCAGAAGTATGCGCTGATCAAAAACGAGGGACCTTCGGGAAGCTCCGATAAGTACATCAGAGTGCTTTGCGACGGGCTTGTTTCGATGGATCTGGCGCAGAATATTCTTGTTGTCAAAACTGTTTCGGGAATGGCCATGGCTGTCGCTGCGGCGCTTGATTCGCTGCGTCTTGAGGGTGTTGTCGGATGTATAGCCGGTGACGATACCATTATGTGCGCGATCAAAACCGTTGACGATGCGGCTCATGTGATGGCCAGACTCAGAAAGATCATTGCGGATTCGCGCAAATAAATGCATTCTTTCTTGATTTAGAGCCGAAGTAGTGATAAAATCTTTTGGAATCAATTTTATCAAGCAGTTTTAAAAGGAGTTATTTATGTCAGGACATTCTAAATTTGCCAATATCAAGCATAAGAAAGAGAAGAATGACGCAGCAAAAGGACGTATCTTTACCCAGCTCGGCCGTGAGATCGCGGTTGCTGTTAAGGAAGGCGGTCCCGATGTCAATAATAACAGCAGGCTGAAGGCTGTTGTTGCCAAGGCTAAGGCCAACAACATGACCAACGATACCATCGAGCGCAGCATCAAGAAGGCTGCCGGCGATGTAGGATCGGTAAACTATGAGAAGGTTGTTTACGAGGGCTACGGTCCAAGCGGAACCGCTATCATCGTTGTAGCTCTTACGGATAATAAGAACCGTACCGCAGCCAATGTCCGCAACGCTTTTACAAAGGGCAACGGCAATGTCGGCACTCAGGGCTGTGTAAGCTATATGTTCGATGAAAAGGGCCGCATCATCATCGACAAGGAAGAGTATGAGGGTGACGCCGACGAGCTCATGATGAAGGCTCTCGATGCCGGTGCCGAGGATTTTGCCGATGAGGAGGATTCCTTCGAGATAATCACCGCGCCCGATGATTTCGAGGCTGTAAGAGAAGCACTTGAAGCCGAGAATATCCCGATGCTTGAGGCCGAAGTTACCATGATCCCCCAGACATGGGTTGAACTCAAGGACGAGAATGATATCAAGATGATCACACGTACTCTCGATCTTCTCGATGAGGATGATGATGTTCAGAATGTATATCATAACTGGGATGAGTGATAATAAGCGAACCGTTGAACTCCGTTTTGACCGAAGAGGCTGGAACGGAGTTTTGTTTTACTGAAATGTCAGATTATCGGGATCGAATTATGCAGAACATTGAACTGAAAAGGATGACCAGAGAGCTTTGCCATGAGCTGAATAAGGGGCTGCGAAGCAATTCGCGAGTTTGACTCGAAATGTAAACGGGGGTTGAGATTCTAGGAGGAGTTGAAATGAATATTGCAGTTTATTGCGGATCGAGCAGCGGTAATGACCCAATCTTTGCTGAGAGTGCACGGATCCTTGGAAAGTGGATAGGAGAAAACGGTCATACTCTTGTTTACGGAGGAGCGAGCAAAGGCCTTATGGGCGTTGTTGCGGATGCAGCTCTTAGTGCCGGAGGAAAGGTGATCGGTGTGCTGCCGAGAATAGGCCTCATTCAGGAAAGAAAGCATACGGGACTCACGGAATGCATAGAAACCGAGACCATGGCTGAAAGGAAAATGAAGATGATCGAGCTGGCGGATGCGTTTGTCGCGCTCCCGGGCGGTATAGGAACGCTCGACGAGATAACGGAAGTTATGACGCTGGCCAGCATCGGGATCATCAGGTGCTCTATTGTCTTGTATGATGCGAACGGATACTATCAGCCCCTCAAAACGGTATTGGACAATATAGTAGATAATGAATTCGGAAGACGGGAGTATTTTTCGGATGTTCTGATTTCGGAAGATATCGATGAAATAGCAGGTTTTCTGTTGTCTAAAAATCTTAATAGTAAGCGAAAATGATCTCGAACAGGGCAGGGAGCGTTCTGCTTATCCGGGAGAGAAAGCGCTTCACGAGCAGGAGCGCGACGTATCGAAGTACCGGAAGGAAAACTGAGACCTCAAAAAAATCCACTCAAAAAACAGTTGACGAAACCGGTTTCATAGTATACAATGCACATATGAAAGCGGTTGCAGAATCATATCCGATGTGAAGTTTCACAATAGGAGAGTATGTACCGCATCTTCAGAAAAGAAACAGTTCAGAAACACTACAGGAGGATTTTTTATGAAAAAAAGTTTTGTGAAGAAGCTGTTAAGTGCTGTTCTTTGCATGGCTATGGTCATGACTCTTCTTGCCGGATGCTCCAAGTCCAATGAGGGCGGCGACGGAACGACCACAACTGCACCTACCGCAGCACCTACTTCAACAGACAACACAGCAACCCAGGCTCCCGTTTCAAACGACGAGGGCAATCAGGCTGACAACCAGAACACCGACAAGCCCGCCGAGACCGTTGTTATCCGATACGGATCTCACTGGATTCCCGAGCTTGATCCCAACAATGTCGATGATGTTACCGGTGAGTACACCATGGCAGAAGACAGACGCCAGGCAGCTCTTGCAGGCCTTCAGGCGATCAAGGACGAGCTGAACGTTGAGTTCGAGTTCGTACAGTACGCTCAGGATACCCGCGTTGAGCTTATGACAAGCGTTCTTGCAGGCGATCCCGTTTGTGACATCGCAACTCTCTGGGGTGGTTCTGAAGCAACCGTTCTGGCACAGAACATCCTACAGCCCATCGATAAGTACGCTTCGATCTTCGATGATGACGAGACCTCATGGATGCTTGATCCCCAGGTTTACGGACATAACTATCTCTTAAGCTTTACCGAGCGTTTCATTCCCAGATGGCCCCTTGTTTACAACGTAAACATGGTAGCCGATGCCGGTCTTGAGGATCCTGCAAAGGTTTACCTTGCAGGCAACTGGACATGGTCAACCTTCAAGACTTATCTTGAGACTCTTAATGCATTCTACGCAAACACACCTGCTACGGAAGGTCACTATGACACCGTTAAGGCATATGTTTCCGATCACAGATTTGTTGGTCTTTCCGCTATGTACTCGAACGGCGGCGCTATTTACGGCGACACCGGTGTTGAGGCTGACACCGATAAGACCATCGAGGCTCTCAACTATGTAAGAAGCCTCTACGATGAAGGTCTTGCATGCAACCCCGGCGTTTATGACGACGGATACACACCCAGGTGGTGTGAAGGCGCTGACGACTTCCAGAAGGGCAACACCGTATTCACAGACTGCCCCGACTGGTGGCTCGGCGGAAACGGCGACAAGCTTGCAGAACGCAATCAGTCCCAGGGTATCGTTCCCTGGCCCCGTGCCGACAGGCTCAGCGCTGACAGCGACGAGTACGGTCTTGCTATGACCCTCGGCGATTCTGTTGGTATCTTAAAGGGTATCAGCGAGGAGAAGACCGAGCTTGCTGTTAAGGCTTACCGTCTCTACTGGCTCACCTTCTACAAAACACTTGCAGGTGTTGACGATCTTAGCCAGTACACAACCGTTATGGGTCAGACAGAAGCTAAGAACTGCGGTTTCGATATCTTCAACGAGACCTACGGAAAAGATATTCTTGCTGCATTCGTTGCAGTTTCCCAGAACCTTAAGGGCGATCTTTCCGATATGCTCGGCTACAGAGTAGTTTGGGATGATATCTTCGGAAAGTCCATGTACGGCATCGACGGTTTCTCAAGTGACTATTCGGTTGCTGTAGCTGCAAACAAGAGCAACTTCGACAATATTAACGACAACATGGTTGCCCTCCTTTCTTCTGACGAGGTACACGACAACCAGGCTCCTTCGATCAGCGCAAGCGACTGCATCGTTCCTCTCGGAACTGATCTTACCGCTATCGACAGGAATCTCTACTGGACTGCAAACGACTCTGTTGACGGCGATCTTGACGCCAACCAGGGTGAGATGACAATCTCCGACGGTTCCAGGGATGACGAGGATGCACCCGACACCAATACCGTCGGTGAATACAGAAAGGCTCTTAAACTCGTTGTTTCCGATAAGGCCGGCAACACCAACAGCGCAAGAGCAAAGGTTATCGTATTCAATCCCAATAACACAACTGCTCCTACAGTTGCTGTAAAGGCTGAGCTTCCTACCGTTAAGATGGATACCGATGCTTCGACCATCAACTGGAGCGACTTCATTGAGAGCGCAACCGATGCTGACGGACTTGACGTTAAGGGCAATGTAAGTGCAGATCTTTCAACACTCGACGCTTCAACACCCGGCGACTACAGCGTTGCTCTTACCGTTACCGACTATGCAGGTAATGCAACCGCAGTTACGGTAACCGTTTCGGTAGTAGCTGAATAAAGAAA
>CAJOQS010000217.1 GCA_905236925.1 uncultured Lachnospiraceae bacterium
ATTGCCCGCCATATCGACATAACCGCCGTCGGGAGTCTTCGACCTGAATACTCTGATATTGTAGCCGTTCTTGGCTTCGAGTCCGCCGTAGGAAATGAACAGCCAGTAGTAGTCTCCGATCTTTTGGATATATGAGACCTCACCGGAAACATACCATCCTCCGGCTATCTTCTTTCCGAAATACTCGTCGGAATGCTCGTTGTTCTCGTAGGTGACGCTGTAATCGCGAAGTCCCGTGTTTTCATCAAGGGCAAGCAGGAAAATGCCGCCCGACCATGAGCCATAGCTCATCCACAGGTTCATATCGTCATCGTAGAATACGCAGGGATCGATGCAGTTGGGCCACTTGTCGCCCCACATCTTGTTCTTGACACCGTAGGTCACATACCTTTCGGGGATCTCGTCGGTTCCGAGCACAAGGGGTGCGTCCGTCTCGCCGATGTTCTCTGCCGTAAAGCCTCCGTATACGACCGTTCCCGCGAATTCATACGGTCCGGTGATACTGTCCGAGGTCAGCATGACTATATTGGATTTCCAGTTGTCTCCGTTTGCGGACAGATAGTAGCAGTATTTTCCGAGAACCGGATTGTAGACAACATCCGGCGCCCAAAGATAACCCCACCAGTCTCCGCGGTCGTCGTTCCATTCGCGTATCTTATCCTTTGTCTCCTGGGTAAACGATGCCCTGAAGCTCTGGTCGATGCTCGTCCAGTTGCGAAGATCCGACGAATAACCGCCGGTGATATGTGTTCCAAGCAGATAGTACGTTCCGTCGCTGTCCTTGAAGATCGAAGGATCGTGACAGGTTATCGACTTGGGATTGTTCTTCTTGTCTGTCGGTATGATAACTCTCTTGGGATATGAGTGCAGCTCTATGACCATTCGTATCATAACCTCCGTTCCGGCATAATCAACCTTGACATAGGGTCTTACCGTAAGCGACTCATAGTCTGCGGCGCTTGCAGGTACAGTACTTGCGGAGCCTAAAGCACCCGCGCAGGAGGCTCCCATCGAGAGTACCAGAAGAAGCGCCATGGTCTTCGCTCCGTTATTGCTCTTTTTACTGCTCTTCTTTGTGATCAGCGCGATTATCATTATGACTGCGATCACCGCGGCAGCACAGGTGAGGATCAGAGCGATCACCTTACCCGAGGTGGAATCGCTGCTCTCGGGAGATGGCATCTGTTCTGTGCTTCCGGCCTCTTCAATTACAGGAAACACCGCCGGATCGCCAGTTACCTGTCCGACGAGCTCGGCATACTCACCTGCTTCGAGCTTCACAACGGTTTCCGGAACAGAACTCTCCGATACCGGTACAAGCCCCTCCGTGAAGGTGGTAACGAAGTTTGTCTTTGCTGTATAATAATGCTTTCTTGTATTCTCGATCTTCAGAGTATATGTAACGGTTTCGCCCGCCTTGTAGGCTGTCTTGTCCGTGACAAGGCTGACCGCAATCTCCGACTTTGTTTCCGAAAAAACAGTCTCATCCGCCGCGCAGGACATGACTGTACCTGCACCAAATATCAGAAGCACAGCGGTCAGGATCGCCGCAGTAAGCTTTCTCAAAATAACTCACCAAGCCTTTCTTTCAGTTCATCATGTTCCGGTAATCGAAAACAGGCCGTCCCGTTTCGTCCCACTCCACCTTCATCAGCATGGCATGTCTGTTGGGATCGTACAGAGGATCACCGACTATATCGCGATATGTGCGCGCATGGAACACGCATACGTCATTTCCGCAGGAATCCACCGTAAATGAATTGTGTCCGGGTCCGAAGAATCCCTTCTCCGCGTCGGAACGCAGAACAGGCTGCCGCTCCTTCTTCCAGAGTCCGGGATCGAGAAGATCCTCATTTTCACCTATGCTCAGCATTCCCATGCAGTAGCATTCGCCCGTTGCGCTCGCGGAATAGGTCACGAACAGCTTCCCGTTGTGCCTTATAACGGCAGGTCCCTCATTGACCCAGATATCGACTCTTTCCCAGTCATAGTTGGGAGTCGTGAGCAGTACCTGGGCGGTTGCCAGCTTAATCGGCGATTCGAGTCTTGCAATGTACAGATTCGATATCTGTATGCCTACGCTCACCTTCTCGGCCCATATTATATACCACTCACCGTTGTTTTCAAAGACGGTCGAATCGAGTGAGAAGGCGTCAAACGAGTATATGTCATCATCGGAGCGCTGCAGCTTTCCCATTTCCCTCCAGGTTCCGGTCATGGGATCATCTCCCTCGCATTCCAGCACAAAGGGACGGATCTTCCACATGTCATCACGCTCGCCCGCGGCAAAGTATATATACCACTTTCCGAACATATAATGCAGTTCCGGCGCCCAGATATGGCAGCTCATGGGGCCTTCCTCATGCTTGGTCCAGATAGTCTTCTCCCCGGCAGATGCAAGGCCTGAAAGACTGTCGGAGCATCTCAGGATAATCCTGTCGTAGGCAGGCACCGAAGCGGTAAAATAGTACTTTCCGTCCGTGTGCCTCAATACGTACGGATCGGCGCGCTGCTTGATAAAGGGTTTGTTATATTCTTTTTCACTCATTTCTTTTCTGATGTTTCCTCTCGTTGTTTTATCTCTTTGCGTAAGAACCGCAGGTCTCGGACTCCGATCCTCTGTCGGAGTAGCAGATCCAAGGTCCTTCCCATCCGGATATTTTACAAAGACCGGGCAGGAGGGGAGATCCCCTCCTGCCCCTGATCATTGCCTGATTCAATTCATGCGGGCCTTAGCCGGTCATCAGTCAACCAGCAGATAAGCGCCCTCGCACAGAAGTGTAAGGTATACATCACCGTCAACGGCGATACCGGTGTACTTCTGAGTGTATACATGACCTGTCTTGGTGTTTACGGTCGCTACGATATCAGCAGTTGAACCGTTGTTGGTCACTGCAAGGAGAACCTGTGCTCCGTCCATATCGTTCTTGAAGGTATCCCAGTTCCAGTCGCTCTCGGCTGCTGCGATGTTGTCGTAGCCTGAGCCCCAGCCCCAGTTATCCGCACGTACAACCGCATACTCCTTGTAACCGTCTACAGGCCATACGCCCTCAGCATTGTCGCTGTTGGCATGTCCTTCGGGAGTATTCTGAAGAACTGCACAGAAGTTTCTCCAGTTCTCTGCTCCGTCGGTGTAGTTTGTAAAGGTCTTGTAGAATGTGCTTCCCGAAGGAACTGCCCAGATGTTCGAGAATACAGTCCAGAAGCCTGTTGTGCAGTCATATGAACCTACTCTCTCTCTTTCGATCTGGAGATATGAACCCTCGCAGAGAAGGCTGAAATACAGCTTGCCGTCGATCGCGATGCCGGTGTAATTCTGATGATACTGCTTGTTGTCGGCAGTGGTAACAACTGCGTTGATATCGGCAGTGGTGCCCTTGTTGGTAACAGTCAGCTCAACATAAGCGCCATCCATATCGGATGTGAAGGTATCCCAGTTCCAGTCGCTCTCGGCTGCTGCAATGTTGTCATAGCCTGAGCCCCAGCCCCAGTTATCCGCACGTACAACTGCGTACTCCTTGTATCCGGCAACAGGGTTGAGTCCTGTAGGATTGTCATCAATATTGGCATGTCCGCCGGGAACATTCTGAAGTGCTACGCAGAAGTTGTTCCAGTTGGCCTCGCCGTTTGTAAAGTTCTTGAAGTAGATGGTCTTCGAGGTTCCCTCGGGTACTGCATAGATATCCGAGAACTCGGTCCAGAATGCTGTTGTTCTGTCGGTATTGCCAACGGTAACGGTTTCAAAATCAAGGTATGAGCCTTCGCAGGTGAAGGTAGCGTATACATCACCATCAACCGCAATGCCCTTGTAGGACTGATGATATCTCTTGCCGCTCTCGGTCTCTGCTATAAATGAGATGTCAGCGGTCGAGCCGTTGTTTGTGAAGGTGATGGTTATCTTCGCACCGTCCATATCGGATGTGAAGGTATCCCAGTTCCAGTCGCTCTCAGCCGTTGCGATGTTGTCGTAACCCGAGCCCCAGCCCCAGTTATCTGCACGTACAACAGCATATTCCTTGTAGCCCTCTACAGGCCATACACCTGCGGGGTTATCGGTTGCATTGGCATGTCCTTCGGGTGTGTTCTGAAGAATTGCAACGAAGTTGTTCCAGTTAGCCTCGCCGTTTGTGTAGTTCTTGAATACCTTGGTAACGGACTGTCCTGCGGGAACTGCGAAAATGCCCGAGAACTGTGTCCAGAAAGGTGTTGTCCTGTCGGTGTTACCGACTGTGATGCCGCCTGCCCTTACGGTTACATCCTTTACCTGAAGGATGTCAACATAGGCGTTCTGGCAGGTAAGGAACATATATACGTCCTCGCCGTCTGCAACTGCAGTATCAACGGTAGCGGTCATGTTGTTTGCCGACTTGTTGTAGTCAAGGTTCGATGCCTCGACAACAAACTTTGAACCGTCTCTGGTAACCTTAAGGGTAGTGTTGGAATCACGCATTACCTTCTGCTCCCAGGTATTCCAGTTGCCCCATGAGAAGGTAAACGCCGAAGCGCCGATGTCGCCTGCGGGAGTATATCCTGTAGCGTCGGCACGGATAACTGCGAATTCCTTGTAGCCGTCGGCACCGTAAGGAGCATTTGCGATAACGAGTGCATAGTTGTTCTGTGTGTCATTACCGTCGGACCAGTTATGCAGCTTGTACTGGATCGTATCGCCGCTGCCGATCTTTGTAGCGGAAGAAGCGGTTGAAAGGAATGCTGAAACGAAGCTGTCGCTTCCGATCGATTCGATCGCGGTCTCTTCCTTGTAGAACTCAAAAATATGCTCGGGCTCTGCATATGTAGCCTGTGCGTTGCCCATTGCGAACAGGGTCTGAACCTGACCCTCGGTAAGAGTCTCGTTGAAAACGTAGAACTCATCGATAGCGCCCTTGAAGGTCTCATCCCAGTAGTTGACACCGAGGAGCATCTCGAAATTGTCCGAAGGGGACATGGTTCCGGTAACGATCGTGGGCTCACCGATGAGCTCACCGTTCAGATAATATCTTGCAACAAGGTTTGAACCCTCGTCGGTGGTCACTGCGGGATCAACAACAAGAGTGATGTTCGACCATACCTTAACTCTTGTATCGCTGTTTCCGGGTGCCCAGTTAGGCCATACAACAGCCTCGTCACCGATCTGGTCATAGGTCCAGAGGCAGGGGAATTCCTGTACTCCGCTCCACTCTGCCCATGTAAAGTTTACATAGTGCTGTCCGCCGGTCAGGTCGCCATGGATATCGGGACCGAACTGTACGGAGGGCATGTAGTTGGCGCATCTTGAAGGATTTACCCAGAAGCTGATGGTGTAGGTATCGCCGACACCCTGAACTTCAGTGAGTTTGTAGCCTGTTGCACCGTCAGCATAAAGAGCCTGTCCCTTTACACCGTCAACGAATACGGGTGCCTTATCGGGAACGAGCTGAACGATGGGAGTTGCGGTACTGTCCTTGATGGCGGATACGATTCCGTCTGTTCCGTCCGCTTCATCAAATGAGTAGTAGTAAACAGGATCCGGAAGAGCCTCACCGGAAGGTGTGCTTGTAGGTGCCGGAGCTGCCGTGGCGGTAGGTGCCGCGGTAGCGGTAGGTGTTACTTCTGTGGTTTCCTCATTTTTCTTGCATGCGAACAATGTAGTCATCATGCACAGACAGATAAGGATGCCTAAGATTTTTTTACGCATTATATATTCCTCCTCATTAAATGCAATGAAATTGCATTTGATTCCTTACTGTATACATCACTAAATCAGTACTGTAGTTTTAAATGCAATGAAATTGCATTTGATTCCTTACTGTATACATCACGATAGATCACTTTCCGAAATTCGCGATAACGGCATTGTATTTGTCAAGCTCTTCCTGTGAAAGGATGTTGTAGCCGTCGGGTCCGAAATATCCGATCATAGCTTCCGCATGGAAGTAGTTTGCCTGTTCGGTCGCCTCAAGAACATAGTCGGCAGCCTTGGCTGTTCCGTTGTCAACAAGGTCATGGATACCGATCCTGTTGAAGTACTGGTCACAGAAGTTCCAGTAACCGGCAATGGAATACCATCCGTAGGGAACAGGTCTGGTGATGCTTGAGAAATAATCATCCCAGTACTTTCCATGATCCTCGTCAGTGGGGAAGAGTGCTCTGAAGCGCTTCCAGATGCCCTCATCGAGAGTGATGGGATAAGGCATTGTCGAATTCTTCAGAGGAGTTCCCGATGCGTTTGTAATGCTGGTATCCTCATAGATGTCAAGTCTTGCGTTCCATCCGTCAACGCCCCAGCCCATGAACTTGAGGAGCAGATAAGCCTCATAGGGATGCTGACATGAGGTGGATACACCGCCCATGTACATGTTCGAAATAACGTTGTGTTCCTTCTCGTCAACAACGTTGGGAGTTACATAAGGCACGATATCAAGGCCGTACTGCTCCTGATATCCTTCAAGTCCCCAGAGATTCTGATATGTCCATGAACCCTCCGAGAAAACAGCTACGTGTCCGGTAGCTCCGAACCATGTTGTCCAGTCGCCGGACCAGTCTTCCATAGCCTGTGTGTTCTGCTGGGGAGCAACATAGCCGTTAAGCTTCAGATCCGAGAACTGCTGCTCTCCGATCGCCCAGTACTGAAGATCGAAATCCTCACCGTTGAAACCGAACTCACCCTTGATGGCGCGCTCAGCGTTAACGCATGCTGCAATGCCGTACAGAGAGTCAAGTCTGTTGTAGTAGCCTAGTCCGTAATACTTCATACCGGAACGGTCATCAACGGTGGCAGCCTTGATAAGATCGATCATCTCGCTCCAGGTCCAGTCTGTTCTGGGCATGGTCAGATTCAGCTTATCTATAACGTTCCTGTCGATGAATATGGCGCTGGGCCAGAACATCATCGGGACAGCGTATCTTGCCTTTGTGTCGAAGCATCCGATGCCGTACTCGCTTACGGTGCTCATCAGGTTCTTGTTCTCGGGATCAGCGTCAAAATACTCGCTGATATCAAGCCAATACTGGTTTGCAAGAGCAGTATCCGAGTCAGTTCCCTCAAATACATCGGGGAAGGTTCCCGCGGAAGCCGCTGCGGAGAGATCCGTGCTCATATCCTCGATGATACGAGTCTCAACTGTGATGTTGGGATAAAGCTCCATGAATTTCTCGGCCATAAGTGTGGCAGTCGTCTCATCCTCATAGCTCCAGAAGCTAAGAGTTATCTTCTCGTCTGTCACGTTCGTGTCTGACTTGCCTGCCGAGGTAACGGTATTCTCCGCACCCGAAGGGCTGTCATTGCCGGCATTGGTCTCTTCCTTCTTACCGCATCCGACAACTGCCAGCATCATGGCAATCACAAGAAGCAATGCGATAGCTCTTTTTTTCATAAAATCCTCCTTATAATGTGTTGTAAACCTCTATATCAAAACACCCTTCAAGAGGTGATCTGACCTGTGTAAACGATCATTCGCCCGTGATACCCGAGCGGTCGATACTCTCTACGAACTGGCGCTGGAGTATCAGATACATCACGAACAGCGGCAGTATACTCAGGGACGTTGCCGCCATCCTCACAGATTCGTTCAGGCTCGTTGCGGTATCTCCGACACTCGCCTTGGTGTTGAACGACATATCAAAGTCCTTTACCGAGATGACCAGGTTCGTCCAGAAGCTCTTCCCGGACAGTCCCTGTACATAAAGGCTCGTCAGATATGATTCGTTCCAGTACCATACGAACGAAAACAGCACAACGGTTACGATCGCGGGAATCGCGGACGGAACCGCTATCCGGAAGAAGGTCTTAAGATGTCCCGCTCCGTCTATCGAAGCCGCCTCCATAAGGACCTTCGGAACCTGCTTGAAGAACTGATAGAATATCAGTATGAAGATCGGCGCGTTAAGTCCGTTTCCGAAAAGCGCGGGAAGTATGAACGACCAGAGCTTCCCTACGATACCCATCCTGTTGTAGAGCACATAAGTCGGGATCATCGTGATCTGGCTGGGCAGGATGTACGAGAATATCAGGATTCCCATCATTATCTTCTTGCCCTTGAAATCATATTTCGCAAAGCCGTAGCCGACCATCATGCAGATGACCACGTTGCAGACCGTAGGCACTGCGGCTATCGCGATGCTCTTTCCGAAGGTCGGCCAGAAATCCATTGATTTGGCCGCATCCCTGTAATTCTGAAGATACAGCGAGCCGGGTATCCACTTGACCGATGTATCGAGAAGATCCTCCATGCTCATGAACGAAGTGCTTATCATGTACAGGATCGGATACAGATATACGAAGCCTATGCAGATGAGCAGGCCGTATACCAGTATCTGCTGGCCGGCTCCGGTCCTTTCCCTGGTTCCGAATACAAAGCGGTGGAGCTTCTCTTTTGTGAAACGCTTCTTAATAGTCCCCGCTGCCGTCGTATGTCCGGTACTTGTTGCGGCGGACGCCTTTTGCGTACTTCTGGGCATTGCGCTTGCTCCTCCTTTGTATTTTCTTCTGTAGCCTTTCTTCCTTCTTGACCTGGCGCTGATAACGCTTTACCGCCCTGTCGTATTTATCCTTCTTCGAACCAAGGAGCAGGAAGAATATCACTACGACCAGAGTAACGACGAGTGAATACATCCACGCCATCGCCGAGGCATATCCGTAGCCCTTCTCCTTTGTACCCGAGAACATCGCGTTCTTTATCATGTTGATCAGCTCGTTCTGCTCATTGCTCGACATGAATATGATCGTGTAGATTGCGTTCAGGAGTATCATGGGCTTGATCGTGGGAAGGGTGATCTTCCAGAAGCACTCCCAGCCCGAGCCTCCGTCGATCTTCGCGGCCTCATACAGTGCGGGATCGACTTTCTGCAGAGCTGAAAGGAATATCAGTATCTGCACTCCCGAGTACCACAGGATCATTATCATATTGGAAAAGATCTCGCCGACCGACTGAGCGACGCTCATCGGAAGGAATCTCGCGAAGGCCGATACTATCGACTGCACGTTCATTGCAGGGATCGTCGCTGCGCCTTCGCTTACCAGCATGTTCATTACCGGTCCGCTTACGATGATCACCGGCAGGAAGAACAGGAGTCTGAAAAAGCCTCTGAACCTTATCTTTCCGTTGAGCATCATCGCGATTATCAGCGCGAAAACGACTATGATCGGAACCTCAACAATGGTCTGCCAGATATATGTCACGAGACCCTGCGGGAAATCCGCATTTTCCAGCCATATCTGCGAGAAGTTCTTGGTCCCGTACCAGATGAAGTTAGTCCCGAGCGGCGTGATCCTTATGTTGTACCACATGTACCGGAACGACTGTCCGAGCGGATACACCAGAAATGCCAGCACTCCGATGATCCACGGCGCAACGAAGACGTAACCCATACGTGCTTCGCGCCTTTCAAGCCTTCCCGGTTTTCGCCTGGGCTGTTTAACTTTTTTTACGTTACTCATTACGTCCTCCGAAAAAGCTTCATTCGGTCACAACATAACTCATTGCTTCAATCGTTCTTCCGTCAGCCTCCGCGGCAGTCTCACCGTAATTGATGTAGATCACCGTGCCGTTGGAATATGTAACTCTGGTGACGGAGTTTTCGAGCAAATCGTGTCCCTTGATCGTTGCTCCGGCCGTCTTTGCGTTAATGGCTCCGAGTTCACCGTACCAGTCCCTGATGGTGTCCGCATAGCTGTCATAGCATGAGCTGTAAATGTCGTTCGAGTTGGTGTAGATCAGCTCCGACGAGCTCTCCTTCGTGATATAGAAAGAAGGATAACAGCCTGTTTCCACGAGCTTCAGGAAGAATTCCTGACGGTTCGCCTCGAAATTGATGTATTCCGAGTAGACCGGCATCACGCCCTTCAGGGCTATCGAAAGGAAAGGAACGAAGGTATCTTCCACAATGTAGCTGGATGTGTACATCGGCATATCGAGGAATGCATCCGTTGTGCTCCAAAGATATGCGAAGGGCTGCTCGAGTATCAGACTCATGCTTCCCGACAGCTTCTCAAGAGTGTCGCGGTAGGAAGCCGCGGTGTCATATCTCGTGTAGTTGGTCCCGCTGTAGGTATAGGAATAGAGGTTGGACGTAATACCTGCAACGCAGAGGTTTTCGATATCCCTGTCCTTCATTTTCCCGGTAAGCTTCTCGAGTACCGATGCGCTCTTTGAAGGGGTTATCCAGTTAAACTCCTCGTAGACGTCCTTGTGAGTCTCTTCCTCAAACTTACGCTTGTTGATCTTCTTAACAACGTTGAAGGTTACATTATACTCATCGGGATTGATCCTCAATGCGTCATCGTACAGATAAAGGTCGATCCCGCGTTCCCCGGAATCCTTTATGAGCTGCGCAAGCTCCTTCACGCTGCCGACCTTCCGGTCCGTTTTCAGCTTAGATATGGGAAGGTTGTAGATTCCGCCCTTCTGCCAGCCCTTGTATGCCGAAAGGATATCGGTAACGCCCTTTTCCTTCAGGTCATCATAGATACCGTAGATATCCTCGACGGTGGTCATAACGACCGCTGTTGTCCCGACCACCCATTCCTCACGGTCGGTGCCGAGGAAATCGACTCTTGCCTTGAAGCCTTCATCGGTACTTTTAAGCTGTCCGCCCTTTATCAGATAATCTCTGTAGGCATTGGCCATTCCGGCATAGTTCGCGTCATTACCGCTCAGGAAAATGTAGCGTACCTGAAGGTCCGAATGCGACCTCTCGCTCTCAGTAAGGTGGAGCGAACCCGATGTCGAATTGTTTGAAGTGGGCTGCGTATAAAGCTTTCTTTCTATAAACTTGGCATAAGCCCTGTTGTAGTCGATGCTGACACCGTTGGGAAGACATTCGATGCTTGCTCTCATCGAGCCGTCCTCTACTACCGCGAGATAAGCTATCCCGTCGCCGGTGTGCGCGATACCGAAAACAGGAGCGATAACCTGCTCTGAGCCGTTAACGATCTTGTATCTGTCCCAG
>CAJOQS010000218.1 GCA_905236925.1 uncultured Lachnospiraceae bacterium
CCGGCTCGCCGAGGCCTTCCGGAAGTCCGGACACGATAAGCTCGACAACTCCGCCCTCGGAGGTTCCGCTTTCCTTCTTCTCATTAAGAAGCTCAACCGCCGCGGCAGTCGCTGCCGGATCGGGCATTGCAACGGGGCTCTTCTTTATCTCCTCGCGGGAGCATTTCGAATACTGTATGGAAACACTTCCGATCGAGCGCACATACGCACAGAGTTCAACCCCTGCAGCGGAAAGTACAGCCGCGGCAACGGCTCCCGCCGCGACACGCGATGCGTTATCCCTGTCGTTGACCCTGCGGAGCACGCCGCTCTTCTTCTCGTACGCGGAATCCGCGCAGCCCTTCCTTGCTTCGGTCAGTTCCTCTTCTCCGGCCTTGTATTTGAGTGCCGAATTGATTATCGTCATCGCGATCGGAGTTCCGTTGGTAACTCCCTTTGTAAGACCTGAATTGATCGTTACAAAATCATTCTCGTGACGTCTTGAAAAAAGGCATTCCGTCGAGGGACGTCTTCTGTTCAGGTATGCCTGAACATCGTTCTCGCTCAGTGCAATCCCTGCCGGAACACCATCAACAACCACTCCGATCCCGTTTCCGCCGTCTTCAACCCATGACGTAACGCGGAAATTCCTGCCAAATGTCGATCCTGCCATACCTTCTCCTTACGTTATCATATGATCATAACAATTTCTCGAGTTCTTCTCTGCCCTGTTTGTAGGATTCAAAAACTATCCCCTTCATTCCGATCTTAACGGCTCCTTCGATATTGGCGGGCGTATCGTCCAGAAAAACACATTCCTCCGCCTTGAGGCCGTATCTGTTCAAAAGGACCTCGTATATCCGGGAATCCGGCTTTAAAAGCTTCTCCTCAAAGGAGATCACCCTGCCGTCCTCCAGCCCGAAGAAGTTGAAGTTCCGGCTGATATATCCGAAATGATCCTGCGAGTAATTCGAAAGAAGGTAGATGCGGTACCCCCGCGCCTTGAGTTCCTCGAGCCACCCGCGGGAATAGTCGTATTCCATTACGAGCCTTCTCCGATCCTCAAAAAACAGCCTTATGTCGGCCTCAATCTCCGGATCCTTCGCGATCATTGCGGTTATTATATCATCAAGAGACATTACACCTCTGTCCACCTCGCGCCAGAGAGGATCAAGCGTTGTCGCCCTTGCCAGCCTTTCGGCAGCTTCACCTTCAAAGCCCAGCTCCTCTATGTATTCCTTCCAGCGGAAGGCTGCCAGTACATTACCTATATCAAATACTATATTCCTGATCATATATTCTCTATCTGCCAGTCTATCGGCTCCTCGCCGTTTGCTTTAAGAAATTCGTTTGCTTTTGAAAAATGCCTGCATCCGAAGAAACCCCTGTACGCCGAAAGCGGGCTCGGATGTGCCGCTTTAAGCACCAGATGCCTGGGATTGTCCAGCATACCGCCTTTTTTCTGGGCAGGACTGCCCCACAGCAGGAAGACGACAGGCCTGTCGATCCTGTTGGCCGCGGCTATGATGGCGTCGGTCAGCTGCTCCCATCCGTGTCCCTGATGCGAATTGGCCGCATGCTCGCGGACAGTCAGCACGGTATTTAGAAGAAGCACGCCCTGGTCGGCCCATTTCTTCAGATATCCGTTATTGGGCACATAGCACCCGAGATCATCCGAAAGCTCCTTGTAAATGTTTACGAGGGAGGGCGGCGCTGGATTGCCCGGAAGTACCGAAAAGCATAATCCGTGTGCCTGATTGACCTCATGGTATGGGTCCTGTCCAAGTATAACGCATTTAACCTTTTCCAGAGGAGTATATTCCAGCGCGCTGAATATGCGGTCGGAGGGTGGAAAGATCACCCTCTCGGAATACTCCTTTTTAACGAATTGATAGAGCTCCCTGTAATAGGGTTTGGCAAATTCCGGTTCAAGGACTCTTAGCCATTCCCCTGTAATCGCACCCATACTCACTCTCCGAAATACTTGTCGATGCCGTCCGCTATGCCTTCCGCTATCTTCCCGCGATACTCAGCCGTCTGAAGAAGACGGTCCTCTTCGGGATTCGAAAGATAACCCACTTCCACATGAGAGGCAGGTATCCTTGTCCAGTTGAGCGCGGTAAGTCTGTCATGGGCGATAACTCCCCAGCTCCTTGCTTCCGTTGCGGCCTCAAGCTCTGTGATGATCGAAGAACCCAGTTTGTTGGACTCCTCGATGACCGATGCCGCAACAAAGGAATTGGACTTCGACGGTTCGAAGACCATTATGCCCCTGATGCCTTCACGGTCATCCGCGTTGGCGTGTATGTGAACAACGATGTCGCCGTTCAGGTTCGCGGTCTGGGCTCTGGTCGCATCGCTTATCGATACGCTGTTGTCCTCGCGTATCATATAGACGTCATAGCCTCTTTTTGTAAGTTCATCCCTGAGGAGGAAGGCTATCTGAAGAACCAGCTCGTATTCCGGTGTATGTGTTGCGACACCCTCGGCTCCCGAGCTGACCTTGTTCTTTGTTTCAGAGGATTCGGGGCCTAACGGTTCCCTGCCGTTGTCGTTGCTTGCCTGATGAGCGGCATCGATGACGACTGTGCGTTTAGCGGTAGCCGTCTCTTCCGTACCTGCTCCCTGATCGACCGGCACGGGTTCCTGAGTATCCGCTGCGGCACCGCCGTTATCCGCAGTATCCGGTTGACCCGCCTCCGGCGTGGCTGTCGGTTCCGCTGTAGGGGCAACATCCACAGCACTGCTGTCCTGTTTTGCGCCTCCCGACGGTTCCTGAGGTGAAGGCGTCGGAGTCCCGGTATCGGATGCAAGTTTTTCCAGAGCCGCGTCATACTCGGAAGACAGGTCCCGGCTTCCCTGCATCATGACCTTTGCCGCAAGCGACATGACCAGGATCACTCCGCAGAAGATTCCCGCAACGATCCCGACCTTCTTGAGTATATCACTCATTCCTGTTCCATCTCCTAAAAACCTAAAGCGGGGACTTATCATCTCCGCTTAAGGTAATAAAACTATTTCGTATATCAGCTCCTGAGTTCAAGCAGCTTTGCCTTCAGCTCGCCCTCGATACGTCCGAGCTCGGCTTCCGCTTCCTTGCGCTTCTGTCTGCCTTCGCTCTGTATACGCATAACCTCGTCGAGTGTATTGATAAGGTTCTCGTTGGTCTGCTTGAGTGTCTCGATATCCACGATCGAACGCTCGGCTTCCTTCGCGGTCTGGATCGTAGCCATCTTCAGGGTTTCCGAGTTCTTCTTCAGAAGCTGGTTCGTCATCTCGGTAACTGCTGACTGAGCCTGTGTAGCCTCCTGACTGTGGGCGATGCCCAGCGCAAGAACCATCTGTGACTTCCACAGCGGGATCGTGTTAACGATCGAGGACTGGATCTTCTCGACCATCAGAGTGTCGTTGTTCTGAAGCAGTCTGGTCTGAGGTCCGAGCTGAATGGAGATCATCCTGGTAAGCTCAAGGTCGTGAAGCTTCTTGTCAAACCTCTCGCAGAGATTGGCCATGTCGTTGTAACGCTGAGCGTCTTCCTGGGCACCGGTCTGCTCGGCTCTCTTTCTCAGTTCCTCAAGCTCGTTGGCACGAACGCTCTCGAGCTTCTTCTTGCCGGCAATGATATACATTGTCAGCTCCTTGTAATACTTCATGTTCAGCTCATACATCTGATCGAACATCGCGATGTCCTTCATCAGAGTAACCTGATGATTCTCGAGCTTCTCAACGATCTTGTCGACATTGACCTCGGCCTTGGCATAGGATGCCTTCATAGCCTCGAAATCATGCTTTTTCTTCTGGAAGAATCCCGCAATACCCTTTTTCTCTTCCTCGTTCATGGTCTTGAGCTGAACGACAAGAGCGGAAAGGTCTTCGCCTATCTCGCCGAGATCCTGCGTCTTAACATTCTTCAGAGCGCTCTCGGAGAATGAAGCGATGTTCTTCTGCGCGGCCGAGCCATAGCTCATAACCTGGCTGGAATCGGTGATATCGATCTTCTGGCTGAATTCCTCAACCACTTTCTTCTCCGCTTCGGTAAGCATCGACTCGTCAAGCTTGACGGCGTTTGCTTCTCTCTTCTCCTGGGCGGCAGCTTCTTCAGCAGCCTTGGCCTGCTCCTCCTGGATCGGAGAGGAAACGGGATTGAGAGTCAGTCCGAAATCAGGTGCAGCAACACCTCCGGCAGTCTCGGGTTCAAGGGTTAACGAAATGTTATTCTCTTCCATTTATGTATCTCCTTTAATTATATTGTCAGTTAAGTGTAAGCTTGATGCCTTCATCGATATCGGAAGCATCGGGAGTAAGAGTAAGGCCTCCGGTAAGACCCTCCTGCTTAAGCAGGCTCTCCATGACCTTGATCTCGGTTGAAACATCCATCGCCTCATCCGCATACAGCGAATCAAGCTGCTGGTCGAAGGCTTCGAGAGCCTTGTCCATCATCTCCTCGACCTGATCCTTCGTGGTGTCGATATTCGTACCCGAGATTCCCGTTCCGTCGACCTTGTTGTAGGAACCGAGGAGCTTCAGGGCCGTAGGAAGATAATAATTGAAGAACCTTCTGACATCGCTCATTTTCTGGGGATGATCAACAACGTAATCAACGATCTTCTTCGTAACATCTTCGAGATGAACGATCTGTGCGGAAACCTTCTCGTCCTCGATCGCGTCGTCAAGCCTGCGCATCTCGGTGATCGCGGCCTCCTCGTCGTCGATCATCTTGTCGATGGCGGGATCGCCGGTACGCTTACGCTTCGCAACCTTGTATTTCTCGGCAAGCGTCTGCTGCTGCCTCTTCTGCTCCTCTTCGAGAGCCTTGCGGCGTGCTTCCGCCTGACGCTCGGCTTCTATCTTGGACTGCTCGGCAGCCCTTGCCTTCTCGAGTTCGGCCTCCATAGCGGCCTGCTTGGCCAGCTTCCTCTTCTCACGCCTTGAGAGCTTCACGGGCTGGTCGGCGGGGCGGTACGAAACGGTCTGTGCGGTGGCCATCGTTTCCTGCCTTCCGGGATAGGAGTACCTGTATGTCGATGAATACGGATTGGCCGAACC
>CAJOQS010000219.1 GCA_905236925.1 uncultured Lachnospiraceae bacterium
TGGATATGGATAACCTTGTACTCCGGAAGGTTCTGGGCAAGGAGCCAGTTCACTGCGGTTTCGCCTTCCTTTGCCATATCGGAAACAACTGCTGCCTCGTAAAGGCTGTCGCTGACATCGATCATACGGTCAAAGAGATAAACCTTGATTCCGGCTTCCTTAGCCTTCTTGAGAACTTCGTCCCAACCGGTTGTCTCAGCTGCAGAAATAAGAAGGTAATCAACGCCTTCTGTGATGAAGCCCTGAGCTGCCTGAAGCTGCTCATCGTTCTTAAGGCTGTAGAATGTCTTCAGCTCATAGCCGTTCTCTGCCGAGAAAACCTTCTCCATGTCCTTAACGTTTGCTTCGCGGTAACCGGACTCCGAAGGGGGGTTGTTAACAACGCCAACCTTGATGTTGCCGGACTTCTTCGAGCATGCACCCAATACAACTACAAGCACGAGTAACAGAGCAACAAGCAGTGTTCTAGAAACTTTTCTCATACTTTCTCCTCCTAAAAAATAAATAGATGTTATACAGCCCGATCGGACTGTCTGTACATAGGATAGCCTAATCGGGCCTGGAGGTAAATCGAGGTTCGTTTCGTTTTGGTTGAAAATTATATCAGTTTTCTACACGTTTTCTGTAAACGGTAGGTTTTCGTTTTACTCAGGTTCGTTTTGATACCGGGTGCGGTATTCCGACGGCGTTATTCCGGTATTTTTCTTAAATATATAGCTGAAATAATGGGCATCGTTGTATCCGGACTCCCGCGCTATCTGGGCGCTTTTCATGTTCGTACGCCTCAGAAGCTCCTTTGCCCTGTTAAGCCGCAGATAAATAAGATACTCGGTAAAGGTCTGCCCGTTCTGCTGTGAAAATACCGTGGAAAAACGGCTGTTGCTCATGTTCACCGCTTTTGCCACATCCTGAAGCATAAGGTTAGGATCGGAGAAATGCTGCGCCATATAGAGCTTGGCGTCATTTATTACCGAGGGAGTCCTTGTATCCTCCGCGGGTTCGCCCATTTCACGCACTCCAAGGATAAAGGCCTGCTCTTCGGTTCTCTTTACGAGCAGATGACGTATATGCCGCGCAGTCTTGAAGCTGTTTATGATCTCCTCGGGTTTATCGACGATCTCGCCTATTCCGGTACGTATCTGGGAGCAGCCGGTGCGTTCGAGCTCCCTCACAAGAGAATTCGCGAAGGCATACGCCCTTTCTTCGGCATCCTCCGAGCTGTCTCCGAGAACCAGAAGCCGGGTGCCCGTGCGGCTCGCCGATGTGTGCACGATCCCTCCGCTGCTGTCGGCAAGCGCGGCAGCGGCTTCCTGCCCCTCTCCCGTAGGTGTGAAGGCGGAATCTATCACGACATAATATGCGGCGGGAACAGGGCATCCCATCGAACGCAGCTGCTCGATCACGGTATGGGCGTCATCCTCGGATGCTTCATCGGAAAACAGAGACCCGATCAGCTTTTCCCTGACGAACCTGCTGCCGCTTTCCATGCGCGCCCTGAGGCTCGCGGCGTGCTCAAGGTTTTTCCTCTCCGTTATTATCTGCGCGCTGACCTTGTCAAGTACCCCGCGGAGATCCTCCGCGTTGATGGGCTTGAGCAGGTATTCGCGTACCCCGAGCTGAATGCACTGCCGGGCATATTCGAATTCATCATAACCGCTGAGGACTATTATCCCTATCCAGGGCATCTGTCCGCGCAGTGTCCTGCAAAGCTCGATGCCGTCCATGAAAGGCATCTTGATATCCGTGATCACGATATCGGGATTCGTATCCCTGATCATCGGAAGCGCCATTTCTCCGTCGGGAGCCTCGCCTACAAGCGTATATCCGGAGCCCTCCCAGGGAAACGACTCTCTTATCCCCTCTCTTATAACTATCTCATCATCAACCAGAAACACTTTCATCCCTAAGCTCTATCTCCTCTCTGGTCCTGCAGGGAACCCTGAACCTGACCTCGGTACCACCCGGACCGCTTTCTATCTGCAGTCCCTCACTCTGGTTGTAATACAGCCTTATGCGGAGGTTTACGTTCACCAGCCCGAATCCTCCGGAACCCGCGCTTACGGAAGGCTGTCCCTTCTTCATTCTCTCGTTGAGGTCCTTCAGCTGCTCCGCGGTCATTCCGCATCCCGTATCCTTTACGCTGAACACCAGAAAACCTTCCTCAACTCTTCCCGAAACCCTGATCGTACCTCCTCCGCGTTTTATCTTTATGCCGTGGTAGAGCGCGTTTTCGACCAGTGGCTGGAGAAGAAGCTTCAGAATATAGAACTGTCCTATATCCTCGGGTATGTCTATCTCATAATTCATAATGTCGCGATATCTTGTCTGCTGTATCTTAAGATATCCTTCAATATGCTTTCTTTCCTGACTGATGGGTATCCAGTCCGCGCCGGATGAAAGGCTGATCCTGAAGAAATCGCTCAGCGCGCTTGTCAGCTGAATGACCTCGTCCTTGTCTCCGGCCTCCGCCTTCCATACGATCGCGTCAAGGGTATTATACAGGAAATGAGGGTTTATCTGTGCCTGAAGCGTCCTGAGCTCCGCCTTTCGAAGGTTTCGTCCGTCCTGAAGGCTCTTTTCCATCATCGCTTCAAGTCTGTCAGCCATTGTATTAACCTGTATCGTAAGGTTTCTGAGCTCGGTAACGTCCGTATCCGTCAGCCTCGCATCAAGCGTTCCCTCCGCGAGCATTGCGGTCACCTCTTCAAGGCGGTCTATAGGCTGCTTTACAAAGACCGCCGTCTCGTTCATCGAACGCTTCTGCATGATCAGCGCTACGATCACGACCACAGCCTCCGCTATCGCGGTTATGATGATCATCGCTCTCAGGGAGATGCTCATCCGCGCCGTCGAGGCGATCTCCTGGGCGATATATTCGTTGAGCATACTGTCGACAAGCTTGGCGACATCTCTGATCTCGCTGAGAACAGCTTCGTTCTGGACCACGGGAATCTGCTCCTCAATATTGTCCCGTATCTGATCGACGTAGTTTTCAAGCGTCTGCATCGTACGGTACGCGACAATGAGCGAAAGCCGGTTCTCCTCGTCCGTTTTCCCGGTAACATCGTCTATGGTGTCATATACGGAATGGATCCTCTGGTAGACCCTGCTGCCCACAATGGTGTCCCTGCCGCTCACGACATCCCATACGCTTCCCGGAATGCCCTCCGCGACCTCTGTCTTAAGGCTTGCTATGGTCTCCATCCTGGCTATGGAGCTGTGATACCTGATCGCGTAGCCAAGCATCAGCACAAGGCTGATAAAGATCGGGATCACGAGCATAAGCACCAGCTTGCGGCTCATGCCGTCGATCTTGCCGATAATGCTTTTTTCAGTTCTGACCTTTGCCATGATAATCAGTAGCTCCGTTCCGTGATCGCGCTAAGATCCTGCTCGTCGGAGAAATACGTCTCCGCCGGATGGATCACTTTCTCAACCTCTTCGCCGTTTTTCAGTTTTATCGCGGTATTCATCAGCTCGCTTCCCAGCATCGGCGTGCATTCCACGACACAGTTTATCCTGCCGCTTTTAAGGACGTCTATGGCCTCCTGCCCGCCGTCGATCGAGATGATGATGATGTCCTTTCCCGGAACATAGCCAGCCGCCTCGATCTCGGGAAGCGCGCCAAGCGTCATCTCGTCGTTGTGGCTGTAGACCACATCTATCTCCGAGCCGTAGGTTTCGAGCAGATATCTCATGCACTCGGCGCCGCGGCTTTTCAGGAAATCACCGTTGACGCTCTCGAGCACTTCCATGCGCTCATCGGCAAGTAACGTATCCATAAATCCGGCCTGCCGCTGCATCATGGGAGTGGAATCCTCGGTTCCGGTGATCTCAACGATCTTCACGTGATCCTTCTCCAGGCTGTCGGCCTTGCGGATAAGATACTCTGCCGCCATTACGCCTTCTTTATAAAAATCCGCGCCTATAAGGCAGCTGGTCAGTCCCTCGGTCTCCGTGCTGATGTCCCTGTCCACAAGTATCACCGGTATACCCGCCTTCTTGGCCTCGAGAAGAACATTGTCCCAGCCTTCTTCGACGATCGGTGAAAACGCGATGACATCGACCTTGTACGCGATAAATCTTCTGATGGCGTCTATCTGATTCTCCTGCTTCTGGTTCGCGTTCTCCAGCATAAGTCCGATCCCGTAGAGGTCCGCCTTATCCTCAATGTCACGCGTATTTCCGATCCTCCAGGCACTCTCTGAACCGAGCTGGCTGAAACCGAGTATCAGACGCTGCGGTTTGCTCTCCTCCTTCTCTCCCGAGCATCCCGCCGCTGCTGAGGCCATAAGAACAAGAATGATAGCGAGCGCCGCAAGCCTGAGGCGCGCACTGCGCGCTCCCGTTTGTCCCGTGGTATACTTTCCCTTCATAAACCCCCCGTTTTGCAAAAAACTTTATTTAAGGTCAAGTATAACATATTAAACGGCATCAAAAAAGAGGATCATCGGTGCAGTATCCGCCGATGATCCCCCGATCACCAAAATGACTTAAGAATTACCTGCCGTATGTGCTGCAACCTCCGCTGCCGCATCCTCCTCATCGAGATTTCCGAGGATTCCCGCCTTGAAGAGTACGGGACGGAGCGCAAGATACGCGATCACGGCTATCACGGAATTGATCACCGCGTTGATGATGGTCGCATAGGTCGTGACCGCAACAAGTGCCTTGATCGCGGAAGCGGCCTTTTCGGCATTGGGTGTGAGGACCGTATACCATACATACTTGAGCGCAGGCTCAAAGACACAGTTAAAACCGAGTCCCGCAACTGCAGAGATCACCGACCACTTGATCAGATAGCTTCTCGGATGGTTGTGGGATATCTTTGCGGCAACATGCGCAACAAGTCCCACGATAAGACCGATGACAAGCTTGGTTATGAAGGTTCTCGGAGCCGACTGTGCGAATCCTCCGAGGATATCAGCCACCGAGAGTCCGACAGCTCCGGCGATTCCGCCGTACAATCCGCCGAGGAAAAGAGCGCCGAGTACTACGAACGCGTTTCCGATATGTATCTTGGTTCCTCCGGCATTGATCGCGGGGAACACCGCATATCCGACATAGCACAGAGCAGCCATGAGACCCGCATAGGTAAGCTTCAGAAGTGTCTGTTTCCTGCTTTTGTTTTCCATGATATTCATTCTCCTTTACACTCTTTTTCTTCAGCAGCTTTCCCTGTTGATTTTTGTTACTGTGTAATATATCATTGGTTTGGTACTATTGAAATCACCAGAATCGGAGAATTTTATATGACCAGATATATTGAGATCTATGAAGATATCCGCAGGAAAATCGTGTCGGGCATTTATGAATACGGCTCGAAGCTTCCCTCAAAGAGAGTGACCGCCGAAAACTACGGTGTCAGTGTGATAACCGTCGTGCATGCTTATGAGCTTCTTATGGAGGAGGGCTACGCTGTAGCGCGCGAAAAGAGCGGTTATTTCGTCAATTACCGTGAAAACGAGAATTTCTCCGCTTCCTCCCCGCACAGGATCATTCCCCGTCCGGCCGCAAGCTCCGGAGCTGACGAGGCCTTATCGTTCAATATATACGCAAGGACCGTTCGAAGGGTTCTGAGCGAATACGCCGACGCTATCAGGGAGAGGCCCGATTCCTACGGCTGCGAAGCCCTTCGTATCGCGATCTCCGATTATCTCATAAAAAACAGGGGAATACGGACCGGGCATTCAAGGATCGTCATCGGATCGGGAGCGGAATACCTGTACGGACTGATCGTCCGTGCGCTGGGCCGCGACAGGATCTACGCGATAGAAAATCCCTCCTACCGCAAGATCTCCGAGATATATGACGCGGAGGGCATCACCACCGACAAGCTCGATCTGGGTCCCGACGGTATACAAAGTGAACAGCTATGGAAGACAAACGCGGGCGTGCTCCACGTTACGCCCTACCGGAGCTTTCCCACGGGTGTTACGGCTTCAGCGGCAAAAAAGCAGGAATACATAAACTGGAGCAGGAAGAAAAACGGAATAATAATTGAAGATGATTTTGAATCCGAGTTCTCGGTGAGCAGAAAGCCCGAAGAAACGCTTTTTTCAAAGGATGAAGAGGGCCGGGTCATTTACGTCAACACCTTCAGCAAGACCATCGGCTCCTTTATGAGAACGGCATACATGGTAATACCGGAAGGACTCGAGAAGCTGTTCCGCGAAAAGATCGGTTTCTACTCCTGTTCCGTTCCGGCACTTGAACAATATGTCCTTGCAGACCTTATAGAAAACGGCGATTTCGTAAGACATATCAACCGCGTAAGGAGAAAAAGAAGGGAAACTTAGCAGCTCCTTCTTATTCTCAGAACTCCGAAAGAAGGCTGTCCCATTTTCTTGTATCAAAGAAATGAGCCACCGCTTCGAGAAGTTCGTTCTTGCTGATCGACTTCAGAAGATATCCCTCGGGCTTAAGCCGCATAACATTCATAACGCTCTCA
This sequence comes from uncultured Lachnospiraceae bacterium, assembly GCA_905236925.1. GTDB lineage: Bacteria > Bacillota > Clostridia > Lachnospirales > Lachnospiraceae > RUG11977. The sequence goes on from CAJOQS010000219.1 coordinate 6,452, forward strand.
CGGTCATTCTTGCCCGTAAGGAAGATAACAGGTATCTTGGCGGAGTTGGGTTCGCTGCGGAGCATCTCCAGTATCTGGGGGCCCGAAGTAACCGGCATGTCATAGTCAAGCAGGATCAGGTCAGAGGTGTGCCCTGCGATGTAGCTGATCGCCTGCATTCCCGAACGCGCGGCAGTAACCTGATATCTTGAGCCCAGCCACTCCTGCATCATCTGTAAAAACGTGATGTCATCATCTACCAGAAGTATATGATGCTGCTTCTTTCTGTTGAGGTTCTCCTTGCGGACAATGGTCTGAAGCTCGGCAGAAAGGTTCTTGACATCGATGGGACGCTTGAATTCACACGCGATCAGGCTGCGGGAGATCAGTTCCTCCATCTCCGCCAGTTCTTTTTCGTATCCGACAACGCAGAGCGGAGTATCGGTATTGAAGCAGAAATCCTTCAGGTACGATAAAAGATCGGACGAACCATACACATAATCGCCCACAAAAAGCACGACCGCGTCGGCCCCTTCTTTTTCAAACTGGATCGCTTCAATCCTCGGCTCTACATGAACAGTGTCGATACCGGCCTTTTTCAAGGTCGCCACCAGCGTATTGGTCATCAGCATAGCGCCGTGATTAATAAGTAAAACCTTTCCTGTCAAACCTGCCATAGATTATTCCCTTCTGTATAACGCGGCACAATCCGCGTCAGCTTCCCTTTCCTTCCGAAAGGAGCTCGTTCACGCGATCCCAGTCATAGCTTCCCACTGCCTTGCGGAGTCCCTCTACCCGCTCACGCTCATTTTCCGGGATCCTGAATCCATCGAGATAATTTATTATATACGACATACTGTCAGAATCAAGACTAACTATAAATTCTCGCATCGAATCATATGCCTCGAGCAGCTCCTCATCGGTGATCATCGGGAGGTCATCATCTTTCGGAGTTTCCTCCGGCTTTTCAAGCAGAGGAGCGAGCTTTCCGACCAGCCCGCGATAACGTTCGAGAAGTCCGGGCAGTTCGGCATCAAGTGTCGCCTCGTCGCCCGCCTTGCCGGCCATCTCCAGCTTCTCGGCCAGCGCTCCCAGCTTCTCGGCTCCTATGGTACGCGACGTACTCTTTAGAGCATGGACCTTCACCGTCGTATTCTCGATATCACGCGCGCCCCAGTACTTTTCTATATCGTCAGCGCTCGCGGCTCCGTTCTTCGCATAGATCGTCAGGGCTTCAAGATAAGTCTCCCTGGTTCCGCAGTGTCTCAGACCGGAA